>JBEENF010000379.1:0-4226 GCA_041192325.1 Verrucomicrobiota bacterium | reverse complement strand
GGCACGACGCAAAACGCCTCCGCCCGCGTCAACGTGTACATCCGGAACTACGATTCGACGGGAACCCCGACCCCGATTGGCATTGCCAAGGGCATCGTCACGCCGGCCAGTGGCGCGCCCATCATCAAGATGGTGGAGATATTCCTGGCGCGGCGCTCGTTTTTCAGCACCGGCATGGTCGGAAAGCGCGGGGTGCGTTTCAACGGCAACAATACGATGGTGGATAGCTGGGTTTCGGGTGTCGACAGCAACCCCGCGGCGCCGATTCCCTACAGCGCGGCGGTCCGGCGGGCCAGGGGCAGCGTGGCTGCCCTTTCGGTCGATGGAGCCGTGGGCGTGCAGAACGCCAGTATTTTCGGCTTCGTGTCCGTGGGGTCCGACGACATCGGCGGGCACGTTTCGGTCGGCTCCAACGGCATTATTAGCGGAGACTTGGCCGCCACGGCAGGCACCATCGATAGCACCCGCGTGGCGGGTAACTTTACCTCGGATCTGCCGAACGTCACGGTACCGACGCCGACGTCATTCACCACCATCTCGGGTCAGTCGATCATCGACGGCGGCACGTATCCTCGCGCGAATGGTGTCGGGGTCATTCAGGATCCGATCAACGGGGCGGATCAGACCTATTATTACAAGGCGGCGTCCGTCGATCTTGATGCCACGCATGGCCGCGCGCCTGCGCTCACCATCCGCCCGGGGTGCAAGGTGGTTTTCATCCTGGCGAACGGCACCGGAGGCTCCGGGACCGAACTGGTTGGCACCGGGGTGAACAGTTCCCTCACCATCTCCACCGGCGCGACGCTCGCCGTCTACACCGCGGGCAACATCCGGTTGACGGGGCTGGGGGTGGCGAATGCGAATGGCTCCACGACTTCGTTTCAAATTTGGGGCACCAGCACGAGTCCGGGCGGGCAAAATGTCCAAGTCGCTGGCAACGGCGGCTTGACCGGCATCATTTACGCCCCGAATGCCGCCCTCGATATCGCGGGCAACGGCGACATCAAGGGCGCCGTGGTGGGCGATACGATCACCTTGAATGGATTGGGCAACTTTCACTACGACGAGTCGCTGGCGAACTTCGGCGGGTCGAATCCGTTCAAGGTCATCAAATGGCGCGAGTTGGTGAACGAAACTCAGCGCAATCTATACGCTTCACTGCTCGATTTCTGAGCACGCGCCAGGTGTGCGCCACCCGGCGATCCACCCGTGGGGCAGGGATCGTCGCGCGTATCGCCAAACTGACTCGCGCGATGGGCGCCGTTTTGTGGATTAACTCTCACCCGATCGCATCTTTTCCCGGCAGGTCCGGGGCGTCAGTCCGTTTCACTTCGTGAACAGCAAACTCAGTCAGGGCCGCCTCGCGGTGGTTTTGTTTGGCGTGTTCCTCGCCTTGCTGGCGTCGAGACGCTGGGACCAGTTCGCTTCACCGCAGGTCTGGGACGAGGAATCCTGGGTGATCCAGGGCCTGATCGAACGCGGCTGGCGGGAGATTTTCCAGCCGATCAACGGCTATTTGTTGATTGTTCCCAAGCTACTGTTGGGCGCGGCGCTCGCCGTCTCGGTTTACGAATTTCCCACCGTGGCAATGAGCTTCACCTGGGTCCTCACGGCGCTGATCGGGGTGGCCGTCGTGTTCTCACCCACGCATCTCAAAGGCCGGGTGCTGTGCGCCCTGGCAATTTTTGCCGTGCCCTCGGATCCGGAGGTATTTGGCATCGCCCTGTACACCTTTTGGTGGACGGCCGTGCTCTTGTTCCTGCTGGCGGTGTGGGATGAACGCGCGCCGGCCCTGCCCTTGCGGTCAGTTTATCTTCTGGCGGGAGGGCTGTCGTCGCCCGTCATTGTCGCGCTTCTGCCGGTGTTCTACTTCCGTGCGTACCGGTATCGGGCCCACGCGGCGGAAAAGTGGCTCGCGGCGGGCGCCACGGTGGTCGCGGCCGTGCAATTTTATTTCACCCGCACCGTGGCAGCCGGGGAGATTCCGCCGTTGGGCTCCATCGCGTACCATGTGATCCCGAAATTCCTGGGATCATTCCTCGTCGGTAATCTCGATGAGAACCACACGCTCGCCTGGACGGCGGGCGTCGGACTGCTCACGCTCGTAATCCGCGGCGCCTGGTGGGATCGCCGCAATGCGACCGCCGCGATCATCTTTTTTCTCCTGGTCGCCGCCGTGGGCCTGTCGGTGGTGCGGATGGATCCCGCCGCGCCTCACCCGCGCTGGGCGGGACCCCGGTATTTTTTCTTTCCTTATCTGATGACATTTTGGGCCTTGATCCAATGTCTGTATCTGCCGCAACGAAAGGTGGCGGCCGGACTGGCGGGGGCGATGCTGGGGCTCGCGGTGGTGAATGCGGTTCCGGCGTGGGCCCGTGGCGTCCCGCAGGACGATTTGCGCTGGACGGACCATGTGCGCAGCGCGCCTTTTTTTGCGGAGTATGCCGTGCCCATTCAGTTTGACGGCAGCCGGTTTCGACCCTGGCCGCCGCTGCGCGAATCGCGGGCAGTTTGGGAGAAGGTTCTCGGTGCGCCGAGGCTCCTGCCGGCGGCGGGGCAGGCGGCGAGGCCCACCTTCGCCTATCGGGTGCTCGACGCGGCGGACCAAGGTCCGGGGGTGACCCCGCCGGGGGCCGTGGCCGCGCCGACCCAAATGATCACCATTGCGCCTGCCCGGGCCGCCGGAAAGCGCGAGTTGCGGTTGCGGCTCAAACGGGGAGATCGAGTTTATTACAAGTCGGGCTCGCCCGACGCGGCGGCGCAGATGCAGGTGACGAGAAGCGAAGGCGTGTTTATCGGCGAACTGCCCCTGACCGCCGGCTGGGTGACCTTGGAGTTTTCGAATTCAAAGCTCCCTCCCGCGTTCACCCTGGTGGTCACGGATGGCGGGCACGGCGTAGGGGAGTGGGCGTGGGTTGAAGGCCCGCCTTAAGCGCACCGCCAATGATGCGCTGGGTCGGGCCCACGCGCGCGCAGGGGTTAATGCGCGCAAACGCCTCGCTCCATCGCGGGATAAACCCGCTTCTATAGACCGACGGCGGGTGAGGGCTTCCGCACTCCGCTCCCGTTGCGCTGCTGAACGCAAACCCTCTATTACCCGCCTCTTGCGGGGCCGCGGCTTTCATAACCCACGTCACCGAGCGGGAGGCCCCGGCGCACCGGCTCCAAGTCTGGAAAGAATTAGTTCAATTCTGGTTGAAATGAACACCGGGATTTCTCTGACTGCCGTCTAGTGAATTCACCTCACGCGCTAGTCAGCCCGCTTGCGACCGTTGCCAGGGAAATGGAATCGACGCGACTGATCCGGGCGGCGGGCCGGCCGGCGGCGAACGTCGCCTTTGAGCAGGCAGTGGTCGATTTCTTCGTGGAGTCGGCGGGGCTGCTGGGGGTTCCGAAATCGGTGGCGGCGATCTATGGGCTCTGCTTTGCGAGCCCGGCGCCCCTGAGCTTCTCCGAGGTGAGGGAGCGTCTGAACATCAGTGCGGGTTCAATCAGCCAGGGCCTGCGGGTGCTGCGTGAAATGGGCGCGCTCACCCTGGTTGAATCCGGGTTGGATCGCCGCGAATTTTTCCAACCGGATCTGAAGCTGAGAAAACTGGCGGCGCGCTGGATCGAGCAACGCCTGCAAAAGCAGTTGGACTCGGGTCGGACGCGACTGCAAGGGATCGCGAAGTCGATCCCCGGGGAAGATGGGTCGTCGGGCAAGGTGCTGCGGGACCGTTTGAAGACCTTGCAGGCCTGGCACGATCAGACCCGTGCGCTGCTGCCGCTGATGAAGACGTTTCTGAAGATATAGGGTGTTTGTTGGTTATCGGTTATTTGTTATTGGTTGATCGTTATTGGTGAGGGCAGGAAAGGGTGTACAGGAAAGATGAGTGCACGGGTAAAAAGTATATATCGTAGATTCGCTCCTCGGGACGCGACGGGGCGAAGCTGTTATTGTTTATTAGGGCCGGACCGCGGTGTGCGCGGCGCTCGCCGATCAAGCTCCCGGCTCCAAGCTTTTTACTCCCAAGCGCCAAGCTAAAAGCTCCCCTATCTTCCTAATGTCGCCTTACGAAATCCTTCAATCTGAGCTGCGCGCGTCGCCGCGCGCCTGGCTGGTCACGGGAGTGGCGGGCTTCATTGGCTCGAATCTGCTCGAGCAGTTACTGCGATTGGATCAACGGGTGGTCGGGCTGGATAATTTCGCCACCGGGCACCGGCGGAACCTGGAGGAAGTGCAA
>JBEENF010000378.1:0-4257 GCA_041192325.1 Verrucomicrobiota bacterium | reverse complement strand
GTTACGCAAAAGCGGATCTGTCGCTGGTGACGGAGGCCGTGTCATGAAACGAACCCTCAAAGCCCTGTTGTTCTTTGTGCTGCTTGCCGCGGCGTGGGAGACGCTCGTGCGACTTGAAGTATGGTCGGTTATTCTGGTGCCTTCGCCCTTAAGTGTGGCGCAATACCTCGGCGAAGCCATCGGCGATGGCACGTTGGCCAGTTCCGCTTTCGTTACGATTAAGCGGCTGTTGCTCGGTTACTTTTTTGGGCTGCTGATCGGACTGCCTCTTGGGCTTCTCACCGCCCGATTCCGGGTGCTCGGGGATACGATCGGATTATTGGCGCTGGGCCTCCAGGCTTTGCCCAGTGTTTGCTGGGTGCCGCTCGCGCTGCTCTGGTTTGGCCAGAGCGAGGCCGCCATGTTTTTCGTCGTTGTGATGGGCACCTTGTGGTCGGTCATCATCGCAACCGATAATGGCGTCCGCAATGTGCCGCCGATCTACGCCCGCGCCGCGCGGACCATGGGATCCCGCGGCTTGCACACCTGGACGCGGGTGATGTTGCCGGCCGCATTGCCGTTTGTGGTGAGTGGCATGAAGCAGGGGTGGGCGTTTGCCTGGCGGTCACTGATGGCCGCGGAAATCTACGTCACGATTCTTACCGGTTTTGGATTGGGTCACTTGTTACATTACGGACGGGAACTGCACGCGATGGAACAAGTGGTGGGAATAATGCTGGTCATTGTTCTCATCGGTCTGGCGGCCGATCGGGTGCTATTCTCGCCTTGGGAAAAGTTGCTGCATCGGCGCTGGGGTACTGAAAGGGCGTGACGATGCGCTGGCAGACAACGATTTGTCGCCGACTCATGAAAGCCAAACCCCTTCGCCGGCATCGATTCCATCGGGAAAACCCCCAAGCCGTCACATTGACCTTCGGGAAACTGCTTGCCAGCCCACGGGGCTGGACGGACACTTTGGATGGATTATAAAAAGGTAACGCACCACTAAGCCAAACCACGCGGGCATACGCCCGCTTTTTTTAGCACGTTATGGACGACAACGCCCCCAAGGAGAATCCGCCTGCGGATTTCAACAAGCTCGATCTAAACCAACTACAGGGTTTCAGTTTCGGGACACAATGGACGCAGGATAAGTCTGCTCCGTCAGACCGACGCGATCGAATGGATCAGGGAGGCGATCGTCCTCGACGCGAAGATCGTCGTGATGCGCCAGGTGGACCGGATCGGCGCGACCGCCGTAGTTTCCGTCGTCCGATGGGTCCGGGCGAAGGCGGTCCGGCCAGTGCTCCTCCTGCGGGCGGTGCGGCGCCAGAACGGCGCCCGTATCCCAGCGATCGTGGCAGCCCTCGACCGGGAGGGGGAGACTATCGCGGTGGACCTAGTGGTGGGCGGCGAGATGGTCCCGGCGACCGCGGCGACCGCTATGACCGCGGGGCTCCCCAGGATCGTGGACCCTACGATAGTCCCTATTACAGCGTCACTTTTTATCCGGAGGACACGAGTTTCAACACGCTCGTGCAGACGATTCGGAAATCCTGCCGCACCGTGGAATTGTTTGAAATTGCGCGCACCGTCGTCGCCAAGACCGATCGCTTTGTGGTGGTGATTGCGCACAAGCCCGGCCCGCGGGAGCGCGACTCCAGCGTGGAGGCGGGTAAACCGTCCGGCGAAGCCGCCGTCAAATCCAAGCCCGTATTCCACCTTTCCGTACCGGATGGCATGCCGTTTGAAAGCGATGAAGCGGCCGTAGCGCATGTGCTAAGCAACCATCTCGACAAGTTTTTCGTGACGGCTGAGGTCGAGGTCGATCCCCCCAAGGGCAATTTTCAAGTGATCAACAAGTGTGGCATCACGGGCGAACTGCTGGGGCCGCCGAATTACCATCGGTATAACCAGATCGTTCAGCAGCATCATGCCGCCAAGCTGCCGCGCATGTCCTTTGAGGCCGTGCGGAGTCGGGTCGAAACGATTCGCGATCCGGAAGTGGTCAACCAGTGGCTCGCGAAGATGAAGAAGGCGACCCGCTATTCCTGGAATCCGTCCGGCGTCAAGCCGGCCGCTGCTCCCGCAGGGCCGACTGTGGCCAATCCGGAAATCGCGGAGGCGCCTGAAGCGGCTCCCGCGGCGTCCGAGAACACTGCGCCGGCCGTGGCGTCAGGTTCCGAAGCCGTGGCCACCACCGAAGTGTTGCCAGCTGCGGCCCCGACCGTTCCCACGTTTGACGCGTTGGAGGACGCGCGGGTTTATCTTCTCACCCATGCGCGGGACAAGGTCGTTCGGACCGTGGAAAATGCGCGCGTTCACGGCAAAATCGCCGAGACGATGCCTCCCGGCGAAATCCGGCAGGCGGTCGAGGGCGCGTTGGAACGTCAACGCCGCTTTCCGCTCGACACAGCTAATGCCCTGCGAGGCCGGCTGCGGCGCGAGCACTTCACCATTTTCAAAAAGGGATCGAAGGGCATCTCCTACGTCTGCGCCGTAAAACGAAAATTCCGCGTTCCAGGCCAGACCTTCGCCGATACCATTGGCGCCCTTATCTCTTTCATCGAAACCCATCCGATGATTCGGGCGAGTGAACTGCAGACCAAGTTTCTGGGGTTTGCCGCGGTTCCCAAGTCTACGGACGACCGGGCTTCGGGCGCTGGCACAACGGAAGGCGCCGAGAGCGGTGCGGGACTGGTTGAAGCGTCCGCGAAAGTGGAACCCACGCTCACGATCGAAGAACGCGCAAAGCTGTCCCGTATGCAGGGGGACTTGGTTTGGTTGGTCCGGGAGGGCTATGTCACGGAGTTTATCGATGGCCGGCTTTTCGCCCCGCCTCCCATGGTGGAGGCGCGAAAGAAGGAAGTCGAAGCCGAGGAACACGATCCGGAAAACTTCCCTGATATTCCTCAGTCGGCGGAAGCCCCTCAGCCGGCGCCGACCCCGGTTGCTCCGCCGGAACCTTCCGTGCAGACACCGGAGGCTTCTGCGCCCGTGGCAACGCCGCCGGCCGAAATTAAGCCCGGGGTTTAAAGCCCGCCGGTCGCACCGTTAAACGCGACTCGCCTTTGCGATTAGTTCACGGCATGCGCGCATGGGCGCGTGCCGTGTCCACCTGCACTTTCATCGGTTGCTTGCCTCGGCGAAACTCGATGGTGACCGTGTCACCCGCGATGCTCTCTTTTACATCGCTTATTTCAACGCGCGTGCCGGCGGGCGAAATGCCCATCACGGCGACGACTCGCGCATCCGTATCCTTGGTCTTGGTTTCGGCCCACAAGTGCCATTCGGGCTCGGGTTTTCCCGATTCCGGTGGAATCGTATACTTGTCGGTTTGATCAATCTTCAATCCCGCGGGGGAAAGCAAATAGCCGTTCAGCGCGGCGTTTTCGAACTCCAAAGCGATACGGCCTTTTCCCGCGTCGATGGCAAAAGGCGCCCGGCCGTGGAGCCAAAATTTTAACGAGACCGGCTTCGGCGCTTTAACCTCGTCGACGATGACGAGGATGTCGGGCTTGATGAAGACCAAATGCCGCCGGTAACGGGAGACGCGATTTTCATAAGCATCAGTAGCGTCGCCTGCGACGTAGTCGAAGCGATCGCCGGGTGCAAAGGCGGCAAAATGCCCCTTCGCCTTAAACGTTTTCGGCTGACCAAATCCGTCGATTTCAAGCGCGTTATGTGCCTTCGTCGTCCAATACCATTCCTTGCAAAATGGGCTGCCGTACCAAGGGCGCAGTCCGGTGTTCACGAGAAGAGGAGAGCCAAACGCGCCGACCACAATTCCGTTCTGGTCCGCGTGGCTGTGGCTGCCATTTCCCAGTGGTGCTGCTCGCATCATGACTTGTACGTCTTTGCGACCATCGATCAAATTCGTGTGCAGCGCGGCCCAGCCTGCCCCGCGAAACAAAGCGGCCTTTGGCCAATCAGTCGGTTCTTTGGCGGGCGCCGGCCGCCGCGTGACCCGCGCGGCGCGTAGAAAGCCAATAGGATCCTCGGTGCTATCCGATTGCTGCAGGGCCTGGCTGTACCATTGCCATTCCGGTTGCTGCCGCATGCGGGCAAAGTAGGCGACCACTGCTCCAGCTTCCGGGCTGGGACGCGCCTCGGCGAAGTCCCCGAAGCCTTTCAGCGCGCCGCCCGGCGGCGCCACGTACATGGGGAAGCGCCCCACGTTTCGATAGAAGGGCTTCTCCGTTCCGTCTATTTTCAGCCCGGCGAGGAGCGCGTCGTGCCACCACGTGGATCTATTCACGTAAGAGCTCCAATAACTAT
>JBEENF010000377.1:0-4259 GCA_041192325.1 Verrucomicrobiota bacterium | reverse complement strand
ATTCCAGAAAGAGGCGGTTTTCTTTCGCCAACGCGGTGGTTTGTGCGGCCGTGTCTGCCGGTGCACCCGTTTCGAGCATGATGGGTCCCTTGAATCCGGCTTTCTGCAACCGCCGAAAAAGCCCCAGGAAGTCGACCTTGCCTTTGCCCAGTTGAATCATGACGTCCGTGTCCTTGGCGACGCAGTCTTTCGCCGTGAAGGCTGTCACATGGGAAATGATCGGCTCCAACTCCTGCAACGGATCCTTGCCCGTGTAATAGATGACGTTGCCCGCATCATACCAGATGCCGAGGTTGGGGTGATTGATCTTCTCCAGGCATTTCTGTAGTTCCGCGGCCGCAGCTGTTACGGTGCCGTGTGGCTTGGTCACGATCTGAATTCCATGGTCCGCGGCGTGGGCCGCCGCAAAAGCCATCAGCTTATACCAAGCTTCATATTGAGCCGGTTTTCCCGTTCCGGTGTTAATCATGACCGACAGCCCAAGCGACTTGGCATTGGCGACTTGTTGGCGGATATCCGCGATCCCGTCGGCGTAAGGCGCCGCGTCCTTGGTCCGCAGCCGCGCGACGTTGGCCTTGAGCCCGCGGGCGGCGATCTTCTCTTTCAGTGCTGAGAGATAGGCCGGTTTCGCCTCCGCCCCCGCAAAGGGATCGCTCGGCGTGGGAGTCTGCAGCCCCACGAGCGAATAACCGGCGGCTTTGACGCCATCGAGCATTTCATCGGCGCTAAATTTTACCCACGGCCGGTTTAGGCAGCCGATGGTCCATGTGGTGGGTTTCGCTTTGGTGGCGCCCATGAGAACTTGGGGCGCGGCGGCGGCGGTGCAGAAGAGCACGGAATTTTGCAGGAAGCGGCGGCGGGTGGAAACAAGCGGGTGCATGATTTTCGAGGGTTATTTTGCTGCTGGGGAGGTAGCTGCAGACTGAATTTCGAAGCCATCGTCCACATCGCGCGGGGCGAATGCAATAGGGAAGGCGAGGGCGAAAGGCACACCCGTGCATTTGGATTTGCGGGCGTGACAGTTTGTCTGAAGTTAGTCGTTTCAGATCAGTCTTCGTTTCTCTTCCTGCACCTTCTCAGCCTACGACGTTATGCTCTATCCCGCACGTGTCGCACTCCATTCGCTCGTTATGGTTTTGCTGGCCGCTATTGCGCCGGCCGTCCGCGGTCAGGGGGGCGATCGGGCGGGCGATATCCCCCAAGTGGCGTCACCCGTGGCTCGCTCACTTCCTCCCGCACCACCACTGAGCGCTGAACAGCAGCAGGCAACGTTCAAGCTGCCTCCCGGCTTTCGCATCGATTTGGTTGCCGCTGAACCCTTGGTGCACGAACCGGTCGCAATGGCATTTGACCTGCAGGGCGCGCTTTGGGTGGCGGAAATGTCCGGCTACAATTCGCCCATCATTGAGGATGCGCCGGCGCTCGCGACGGGCGAGGCGACAAAATGGATTACCGGCAAAGTGGTAAAACTGGAGGACACCGATGGCGACGGCCGGATGGATAAGCGGACGGTATTCTTGGATGACCTTGATTCCCCGCGCGCACTGGCGGTTGTGCGCGGAGGGATCCTCGTCGCGGATCCGCCGAACCTCTGGTTCGCCCGCGACACCAACGGCGACGGAAAATGCGACGAACGCATCTTAATCGCAGACGATTATGGGCCGAAGGGTGCCGCGGAAGGGGCGGCGAACGGTCTGCTCTGGGGGCGCGATAATTGGATTCACAATATATCCGGCTACCGCTCCGATTTCCGCCGTCACGCTGGGGAATGGCAAAGGGGAGCGATTACGCCGCGAGGCCAGTTTGGCATCTCGCAGGACGACTACGGTCGCTTGTTTCACAATCGGAACAGCGACCAGTTGCGCGTGGACCTCTTCAGCCCCTTGTATGGTGCGCGCAACCCGGGGCTCACCGATATTCCCTGGATGAACACCCTGGCGGCCAAGGACCAGACCGTCTGGCCCAGCCGGCCCACGCCGGGGGTCAATCGGGGCTACCGCCCCTATGAGCCGGGCAAGCCCGGCGGGATTTTGCGGGAAGACGGCACCTTGGCCGAGTTCACCGCGGCCTGCTCGCCCTACATTTACCGGGGCGCGAATTTCCCGGCGGAATTCTACAACAATGCTTTTGTGCCGGAGCCGTCCGCCAACCTCATCAAGCGCAATCTGCTGCACGAGGTGGACGCCCGGATCACGGCCACGAATGCGTATCAGGGCGTCGAATTCCTGACTTCCGCGGACGAACGATTCCGCCCCGTTGCACTCACCAACACGCCGGCCGGTGACTTGTATATCGCCGACTTGTACCGTGGCGTTTTGCAGGAGGCGCGGATGATCACCAGTTATTTGCGCGACCAGGTTCTGATGCGCAAACTGCAATCGCCGATGTTCGGGCTCGGCCGAATCTGGCGGGTTCGTTACGCGGCTGGTCCCGTGGAAACACGCCAGCCCGCGCTCGAAAAAGCCTCCACGCTCGAGCTGGCGCGAACACTTGTCGCGCCCAATGCCTGGTGGCGCGATACGGCTCAGCAGGCGATCGTGGAACGAGGAGATCGGTCGGTGGCATCCGTATTGGAGACCATGGCGCGGGAGGAGCCGCTGGAGCGAACCCGGGTTTATGCGCTCTGGACACTGGAGGGACTTGAAGCGCTGACGCCGCGTTTTCTCGGCCAAACGTTGAAGGATGATTCGCCGAAAGTCCGCGCGGCCGCGGTGCGGCTGCACGAAGGGTTTTTGCGCGGGGCCGAGGCGGAACGCGCGGTGACCGCGCTGGCTCCCCTGGCGCGCGATCCGGCCGCGGAGGTGGTGATTCAGCTGGCCCTGAGCTTGGGCGAAGCGAAAATTCCATCCGCGCTCGGACTTATGGCCGAGGTGCTGGTGAACTCCTCGGATGCTTTTGTGCCCAAGGCGATCGCCACTGGGCTGGGTGGCCGCGAAGCACTGTTTCTGGATCTTCTCGCGGCGCGCCCGACGGCACTTTCGCATCCCTCCGCCATAGCGTTACTTGGCGTTTTGGGGTCAGCCATTGCGGCAGGCGGCCAAAAGGGCGACGTGGAGCGATTGATCGAACGGATTGGCGACCAGAGTGCGTTGCCTGAGTCGGCGCGGCTGGCGTTACTCGGGGGAATGGAAACTTTGACGCGGCCCGCGGTCCGCCGGGCCGTTGCCCCCGGCGCGAAGTTGCAGCCGGCGATGCTGGCGCCGCTAACGTCGAGTTCAAACGGCGCAGTTCGCGCGCGAGCCCTGAAGCTGGCGGCCTCGCTGGCGCAGGCCGAAAAAGATGTTGCCGCGGCGGGCAAGAAGGCGGTCGTGCTCAACGCGGAACAAACGAAGACTTACGAGGCGGGCAAGGAGGTGTTTGCCTTGTGCGCCGCGTGTCATCAACCCACGGGCACAGGCTTGCCGGGTCTGGCGCCAGCGCTTGTCGACTCGCAGTGGGTTGCTGGAACCCCTGAGCTGCTGATCCGCATCCTGCTCAACGGCAAGGAAGGTACCCCTGGGTTTCCGGGTACGATGCCTCCCGTGGCACTTTCGAATGAGCAAGTCGCGGCAGTGCTCACCTATGTACGTAACTCGTGGGGTATGCATTTCGGCGCGGTGGAGGCGAGCACGGTCGATGGCGTGCGCAAGGCCACAGCCCGCCGCTCCCGCCCCTGGACGGACGCTGAGCTTCGTTACGAAGAAGGCCCACGGGCCGCCGCGCCGAAAACGCCGGCCGAGTAGCATGAGCGATACCGCGGAAACAGCGGGGGCCACCTCGCGGATCAGAATCCGCGCATTGCGCGTGAACGATGTTCCCCTTGCGAATGAGTTAAGGCGACTTGCCCATTGGAATCAGACCGAAGCGGACTGGAAGGGCTATCTGGAGTATGAGCCTGATGGCTGTTTCGTCGCCGAGGTTGAAGGGACGCCAGTCGGAACGGCGACGACGATTCGTTACGAAAACCGCGTGGGGTGGATTGGCATGGTCCTGGTACATCCCGAGTGGCGGGGCAGGGGAGTGGGCACACGTCTGCTGCATCACGCCATCGGCTACCTCGAATCGCGGGATGTCAGATGCATAAAGCTGGATGCCACGCCCATGGGCCGGAAGAGTTATGTTCCCCTGGGCTTTTGCGACGAATACTCCGTGGCGCGTTACGAGGGAACGGCGCCAAAGAAAACGAGCTCAGACGGGGCCGGTTTCACCTTCGCCGCCGTCACCTTGGAGCAATTCGCAACATTCGATTCGGCCGCATTTGGAGCCGAGCGGACCGCGGT
>JBEENF010000376.1:0-4262 GCA_041192325.1 Verrucomicrobiota bacterium | reverse complement strand
CACGAAAAATAAATTTCAGCGCACATCCAACTTTGACCCTGTATCATACTTGGGAACCTCGTTTGGTGTGTGGACGGGAACCGGAAACATCCTTGTGAAATTACGCATCAGTGCTTCGGGCGCTCATCATGTGATCGAACGCAAATGGCATGAAACCCAGCGGGAGACCTTACTGCCGGGGGGAGCGGTGGAGGTGACTTTCTCGCTTAGCGACCTCAACGACGTGACGCGGTGGCTACTGGGATTCGGTTCGGATTGCAAAGTTAACGCCCCGTTGGAGCTCCGGTCGGCAGCGATTCAGGAGGCGAGAAAAATGCTGGCTAACTACACCCAAGAGGGGCTCGTGCAGATTTAGGAAAACATGGGTGGTGGTTTTACTGCTACGTGTCGCTGCTTAACGCATGACTGACGCAACGATTGGCAAACACAGGTCGCCGCCATTTCTCCTGTGAAAGTCAGTATTTCCAGCAATCACCAACGGCCAACGCGGCGCAGAAACCTGGCGGACCCGGAGGGACTCGAACCCCCGACCCCTTGGTTCGAAGCCAAGTGCTCTATCCAACTGAGCTACGAGTCCCAAGTTTTTTGCGGCGCAGGTCGCACTATTTAAGCTGAATGCAGTCTCGTCCAGCACTAAGCCTGATAACCAACCTTTTCTGGCACGCTGGCGGGTGAAAACAACACGCCCCGCGCAGCGGTGCGCGGGGCGTGAAGGCAAACGTTTTGCCCAAGATCAGGTCGCCACCGCAAGTTCCTGCAAGTTCCACTTCGGCTTGCGAATTTCCGCCGCGATCTCGTTGAAGGCGTTGATCTCGGCTTCAGAGAACAGAAGGCCGCCGTTTTTGGCGCTACGTGCTGCTGCCTCCGCTTCGAGCTGGCCGGGGAGCATGCAGTTCTCGTTGCCGTGCCCCAGAATGTCCTCGAGGACGGCCTTCACGTTTCCAATCTGATTTCTGCCCTTGGCAAACGCGCCCGCATTCATGGCATCCGGATGCCAGACTTGGAAGAAGAACGCACACGTGTGCTTTTCGTCCGGCTGCTGATCCCAGCGGTTCCGCAGCGTGGGCAATGAGCCACCAATGAACGCGCCGATAATTTCGTTCATTAGCGAAAGGCCGTAGCCTTTATGGGCGCCGAAAGGCAGGAGGTATTTGGCCTGCGTGGGATCCGTGGTCGGCGTGCCGTTGAGGTCCACGGCCGCTCCAGGGGGAAGCTGTTTGCCTTCGCGCGCGAGCTGTTGCACACGACCCATGGCGACCACCGAGGTGGCCCAATCGAGGACGATGGGATAGCCAATCGCGTTTGTCGTAGGAAACCCCCACGAGTGGGGGTTTGTGCCGAGCGTGGGATATTTGCCCCCAAAAGGCACCACTTCGGCCAGTGAGGCGGTGCAATTGGTGTAGGCGATGTATCCGCGCTTCGCCGCATCCATGACGTAGCCGCCGCCCCAAAGGTAGTGAAACGCGTTGTCGACCGAAACCATGCCCACGCCGTATTTGTCAGCGAGTTTGATGGCGGCTTCGATGGCGGCGTAGCCGGTGGCCTGTCCCAATTTGCGGTTGGCGTTCCAAACGGCCGCGCCACGGAAGCGCGTTTTTACCTTTTCGATCTTGGCCTTCGGCTTGCAACCGCCGACTGCCGAGCCGAAGAGGTGATCAAGATGCAACGCCTTAAGGGCGTTGTGCGTGCGGATGCCGTGGCGCGTGGCTTCGGCGCAAAATCGCGCGCCTGCGACTGCTTCCTGGCTGGAGTAGCCGCGTTTCTTGTAAGCGGCCTCGACCAGCGCGTTGTGCTGAGCCTCGGGAACGATGTGAAAAATTTCGGACATGATGAGTAGGGAAAAATTGTAACGTTAACGCGGCGGAAAAAACGCGCCTCGACGGGGCGATCTCAGACGACTTTTCTTACCGGCACCTCAGGATTGATCTGGGCGAGGGGCTTTTCGCCGTGCATCGCCAGGATCAGATTTTTCACGGCAGCGGTGGCCTGCCGAACGACGCTCTCGGAGGTGCGGGATGCAATGTGGGGCGTGCAAACGACATTCGGCAGCTTGAGCAGGGGGTGATCCGCCGCTGGAGGCTCGTGGTCCAGCACGTCGGTGCCATAACCGCCCACCTGTCCGGACTTGAGCGCCTCCACCAAATCGCCGGTGTGAACAACCTCACCGCGCGCACAATTCAGGATCAATACGCCCTTCTTCATTTTCGGGAAGGACTTTGCGCTGATCATGTCGCGCGTCTCGGGTGTAAGATTGGTGTGGAGCGAAATATAGTCAGACGCAGCGTAGATTTCATCGACCGTGGCCGCACGCTTGACGTTGTTCGCCGCCGCAAATTTTTCGTCCCAGTAAACATCGTAAGCGATCGCGTTCATGCCAAAGGCCCGCGCGCGGATGGCGACTTCCTTGCCGATTCGCCCCAGACCTATGATGCCAATGGTTTTCTCCAGCAGTTCGCGGCCGGTTTTGCGTTTCCAGCCGCCGGTGCGAGTCGAATCGGTGTGGAACAGGAAGTTCTTCTCCAGGGCGAGCAGGAGCAGAAAGGTGTGCTCGGCGACCGTGGTGTGATTTACCCCCGGGGTGAAAAGCAACGGAATGCCGAACTCGGTGCACGTCTTGACGTCGATCTTGTCGACGCCAATGCCATACTTGGAAAGCACTTTGAGCTTGGGACGGGCTTTCTCAAAGACCGCGCGTGTGATCATGTCGTCGCCGCAGATGTAGCCGTCAACATCGCCGACCAGGGCGAGAGTGTCGGCCTCATTGAGGGGACCGCGGGCGCGAATGACCTCCCAGCCTGTATCGGCGAGAAGTTTGTGGTGTTCGCCAGGTGTGTCTTGGAATGAGGTCGTGGTGAGAAGGATTTTCGTCATGAGCAGGAGTATCACTCCAAACGTTGCGGCCCTAAAATGGAAGCGAAAGTTTCCGGCAGAGTGCTCCGGTAAAGCTTCATGGGTTCCTGCTGGGTAGTCTCCAACTGATGAGCGCGGCGCAGATGCTTGCGTCGGGCTGCTGTCTGCCAGCGCTGCTCGGAGGTGGGGGAAACCCGGGCGTTTTGGTTCCGGCTGCGGATTCAAGAAGTTTGGTCGTCGCCGCGTCGTGGCTTTGCTGCCAACCGGGCGCGTGAAAACTTATCGCGTTGCCGGCGGGGGCACGAGGCTTAGGGGTGGTGGGATGAAACCGTTGGTCCGAGCCACTGCACTCTTGCGCCGCCGTCTGGGGGGCGTCGTTTACACCGACGATGACACCTTGCAGGCCTCGTCCTACGACAGCGCGAAAATTTCTTTTCGCCCGGCCGCAGTCGTGAAAGTGCGCCGCGAAGCGGAGGTTGGCGTTGTTCTCGCGCTGGCCAACCGCCATGGTGTTCCGGTCACGACGCGTGGTCGAGGCACCACGCTTACGGGCGCTGCGACGCCCGTCCAAGGCGGTTGGGTGCTGGACATGCTGGCGCTGGACGAGATCGCGATCGACGACGAAGCGGGACTGGCCACCGCGCAAGCGGGAGCGACCATTGCAGCTATTCAACGCGCGGCGGCGGCCAAGGGTTGGTTCTATCCGCCGGACCCTTCATCGAAGGAATACTGCACCATTGGCGGCAACATTGCTTGCAACGCGGGTGGCATGCACGGCGGCAAGTACGGGGTGACCCGCGATTTCATCGTGGCGCTGAGGGGCTTTCTGCCAACAGATGAATTCGTGGAGTGGGGCGCCGCGACCAAGAAATTTTCGGCGGGTTTCAACATGCGTGACCTGTGGATTGGCAGCGAAGGGATGCTCGGCGTCGTCACAGGAGCGGTTCTCAAGTTGATACCGCAGCCCGCCGCGCGCTGGACGCTGCTGACGTCCTTCCCCAACGAGGCGCGCGCCTTGCGTGCCGCGCTCGCGTTGTTTCGCCTGCGGGTGCAACCGGCGATCTGCGAATTCCTCGACCGCGAGAGCGTCTTGTGTGCCGAACGCGCGACAGGACAGAGTGTTTTTGCGGGCCAGGCGGGGCGCCCCGTGTTGTTGCTGGAACTTGCTGGATCCAAATCCGAGGTTCGCGAAGAACGAATCCGCGTGCTCGCATGGGCGGCAGAATACGCGACGGCCCATCGCGCAGCTCGCAATCGGGATGAGGCCGAGCAACTGTGGGCGGTGCGCCGCAAGTGTTCAGGCGCGATGTTCGAACTGGGGGACGCAAAGCTCAATGAGGACATCGTGGTGCCGATGCGAAATTACCTGAAGTTCGCGGCGTTCCTCACCCGTCTGAAACGCGAGTCCGCTT
>JBEENF010000375.1:0-4270 GCA_041192325.1 Verrucomicrobiota bacterium | reverse complement strand
CAATCGCGCGCCGCATTACTTGGACCAGCGTCCCAGTCTGGATTCGCTGGTCAAACGAGGTTTCGTGGTGGTCGCGTTCGATCAGATTGGCTTTGGCAGCCGGGCGCAGGAGGCCACGCGGTTTTATGAGCGGTATCCCCAATGGTCGCTCATGGGGAAAATGGTGTCTGACACGCGGGCGGTGGTGGACGCCGTGAGCGTGCTGGAAGAGGTGGATGCGCGCCAAATTTTCCTTTTCGGTTATGCGCTCGGCGCGAAAGTCGGATTGCTTACGGCCGCCCTCGACGAGCGGGTGCGGGGGCTCGTAGCGGTGTCTGGAGTCGATGCGCTGAGGCTCGATCGCCCACATACCGAGGGACTAAGGCACTATTCTCATTTACACGGTTTGCTGCCGAAACTGGGTTTCTTTGTCGGGCAGGAATCCCGGGCGCCGTTCGATTATGATGAAGTGCTGGCGCTCGCCGCGCCCAAACGGATTCTCGTGATTGCGCCGGAATTGGATCGCTTCGCTCCCGTGGACGACGTTCGGCAGGAAGTCGCTGCGGCCCGCGCGGTATACCAGGCGCTCGGCCATGATGGAGCACTCGAGTTGAGGACGCCGCGCGACTTCAACCGTTTTCCCCGCCAGCTTCAGGAGGAAGCTTTCGACTATCTCGCCCGATCGGCGGCCGGCGGCTCATCTCCGTGACCATGCACCCCCCCGTGTACTTTCGTCGCCTCCTTCCTCTGCTGTTTTTGCTGCCCGCGACGCTGACCATGGCGGCTGAATCTTCGCGCGACAATTTGCAGCTGCTGCGAAATCTTTTGTTGCCCAGCCAGGCACCGTCCAACGGCCGGATCAGCGCGCTCGACCGGACTTGGGAAGATTGGGTGCAACGAACGGGCGAACTGCCGCCCGACTTCGATCTCCTGCCGTCTCAGGCCTTGCTGCCGGACCCGCTGGTTTTGCAGACCGATGCAGGTCGAACTCCCGTGACCACGCCGGCACAATGGGAGCGACAACGGCAATGGATTCGCGCCGAAGTCGAGCGTTGGATTTTTGGGAAAATGCCGCCGGCCCCCGACAATCTCCGGGTCGCGGCCAGTCAGGACACGCGAGAGGGCAATGTGACGATTAGGCAGGTGCTGCTCGAGTTCGGTCCCGGCCATCGGGCAAAGCTTCATCTCGAACTGATGATTCCCGACGGCCCGGGCCCCTTTCCAGTGTTTTTAACCAACCATTCCCGCCAGCGCTCGCCCTGGGTTTATACGGCGGTGAGTCGCGGCTACATCGGTTGTTATTATCAGGCAACGGATCCGGCCTATGGGGCGCCGGACGACTCGGACGGGTATATCGATGTTTACCCGGAATACGATTTTTCGTGCCTTGCGCGTTGGGCGTGGGCGGCGGCGCGCGCGGTGGATTATCTGCAAACGCGGCCTGAGGTCGCGAAGAAACAGATCGGTATTGCCGGTCACTCGCGGAATGGAAAGCAGGCCTTGCTCGCGGCGGCCTTCGACGATCGAATCGGCGCGGTCGTAGCCTCAAGCGGCCTGCAAGGCGAAGTGTTGCCGCATCGTTACACCGCGGATCCCTTCGCCGTGGAAAGCATCCAGTTGATCACGGGAGCGCAGTCACACTGGTATCACCCGCGCCTGCGCTTCTTCACCGGGCGGGAACACAAGCTTCCGGTGGACCAGAATATGTTGCTGGCGCTGGTGGCGCCCCGGGGACTGATGTTTTATTCTGGTTATTCGGAGGTGAGTTCGAGCTATTTTGGCTCCGAGCAGGCCTACCGCGATGTGCGGCGCGTGTACCGTTTTCTCGGACGGGAAGAGAATGTCTGGCTTCACCTCCGTCCCGGCAGCCACAGCACCGAGGTCGCGGACGTCGAAAATTTCGTGGACTTTTTCGACACCGTTTTCGGTCGGAAAAGATTTCCCAAATCGGAGAACTGGGTCGGCGGCTATGATTTTGAAGAGTGGAAGAAAATCTCCCGCGAGTCCGTCGATCCCACGCGCTTTCCCATCCGGCAGCCGGGAGATTTTCTGCGCGCCGGCGGGAGTGGACCGGTGCGCGACGCCGGCGCCTGGGAACAAAAGAGGCGCGCCTTGCGCTCGGGGATTGAGTGGGCCTTGGGCACGCCGCCCCCCGTGCTACCAGTTCACCTGATGGTCGGCCCGCCCCCCGCGCTGGGCAGTTCGCCGCCCCCTGCTCTGGTGCGGAGCTTTCGTGAAAATTTCCCGGCGCAGCGCAATCCGATGGAGTTGGTGCTGGGTCGTCCGCTACCGGACAAGGTCTGGCAGCAACGTCTGGCGGCGGTGGGCATGGGCAATTCCTCGCTCGCGTATGGACCCGGGCTGCGGACGGACTTATTTTATCCGATCGACGCCGCCGGCAAGCGCCGCCCGGGCAAGCATCCGGTGGTAATCTGGCTGCATCCGTATGCGCATGATGGCGGGTGGTCAGCGCGAACCCCCTGGAATCCGAACGAGCGCCGCTTCGTGCTGGATCAACGGCCCGAATTTTCGGAACTGGTGAAACGCGGGTTCATCGTCGTGGCGTTCGACCAAATCGGTTTTGGCAGCCGTTTGCACGAGGCCAGGCGTTTCTACGATCGGCATCCGCAATGGTCGCTCCTGGGCAAGATGGTGACGGACACCCGAACCGTGTTGGATGCCGTCAGTGTCCTCGAAGAAGTGGATACGGCGCAAATTTACCTGCTGGGCTACGCGTTGGGCGCCAAAGTTGGGCTGCTGACGGCGGCGCTCGATGAACGGGTCAAAGGCCTGGTGGCGGTGAGCGGCGTCGATGCGTTGCGACTTGATCAGCCGGAGAAAGGTACGGAGGGACTGCGGCATTATTCCCATTTGCATGGCTTGCTCCCGAAACTCGGATTTTTTCTGGGCCACGAGAATCGCGCGCCGTTCGATTACGACGAGGTTCTCGCCCTGATAGCCCCCCGGTCGGTGCTCGTCGTCGCGCCCGAGCTGGATCGGTTCGCTCCTGTGGCGGACGTGCGGATGGAAGTTGCGGAGGCGCAGAAGGTGTATCGACTGTTGGGAGCCGCCGACGCGCTGGAGCTCAGGACGCCCCGCGATTTCAACCGATTCACCCGCGAACTGCAGGCGCAGCTTTACTCTTATTTGGAAAAACTACCGCCGTGAATTTATCACAACTGGAGTCCCTTACCCCATGAACGCTTTCGTCTGCTCTTGCGCCGGCCCCAACCCCCTGGCGATCCGACCCCGACTTGCGAGCGCGGCTAGTGATTACCACCGCCTGAGTGGAGGGCGCGGGGTCGCAAGCAGAGTAATGACGTTTTGCCGACGCAACGTCTTGGCCTTTTTCGTGACGGTGGCTTCGGCAAGCGCGGCCGATGCCGTGGTGCATCGCGAACTGCCCTATGCGTTGCCCAAGAACGAACGGCAGTCACTGGACGTTTTTGCGCCGGCGGGATCGAAGGGTCGCCCGGTGGTCGTTTGGATCCACGGTGGCGGCTGGCAGCGCGGAGATAAATCCGGGGTCAAGCTTAAGCCCCAGGCCTTTGTCGATCGTGGATATGTTTTTGTCCCGATTAATTATCGTTTCATTCCCGTGGTGAAGATGCAGGACATGGCCTCCGACGTCGCGCACGCCATCGCGTGGGTGCACGGCCATATCGCAGAGTACGGAGGCGATCCGAAGACGTTGTTCGTGATGGGACATTCGGCGGGGGCTCAGCTCGCCGCGTTGGTGTGCACGGATGGCAGTTATTTGAAGGCGGCCGGCGTCGGGTTAAATATAATCAAAGGCTGCGTTCCGGTGGATGGCGACACGTTCTACCCCGGCTTGCAGATCGATCTCGCCGAAGCCCGGCCCGGCGCGCGACTCCCGTCCAGCTACCGCATCAAGTTTCCAGAAGGCAATGATCGTGAATTATCGTCGGTAGTCCATGTGGGCAAAGATAAGGGCATTCCGCCCTTCCTCATCGTTCACATCGCGGATAATCCCGAGAGCGGTACCGTGCTGCAGGCCCAGGTGCTCGCCAAAGCGCTGACCGATTTCAAGATTCCGGTAAAGGTTCTGGGCGTTCCCGGGAAAACCCATGTAACGCTCGACTCGGATTTGGGCGTGCCGCACGATCTCGCCACCCAGGCGATGATCGAGTTCGTTGCCCAATACGCGCGTTGAATTAAAAACTTTTGCTGCACTCCTTGCGCGAATATCGCCGCAGCCCAACCCTTGTTCGTTAAATGAAAAACACCAATACCATGAAGAACCGCCCCCTCCTTGTTTGGATAATCCGCT
>JBEENF010000374.1:0-4271 GCA_041192325.1 Verrucomicrobiota bacterium | reverse complement strand
GACATGTACGCATGGCGCGATTGGGTTATCCGCGCCTTCAACGAGAACAAACGGTTCGACGACTTCACCGTCGAACAATTAGCGGGCGATCTTCTCCCGAATCCGACGCTCGACCAAATAATCGCCACCGGCTTCAACCGCAACCAGCCGCTCAATCTGGAGGGTGGAGTGATCGCGGAGGAATTTTTGGCGGAATATAATGCGGACCGGGTGGAGACCACCTCGACGGTCTGGCTCGGCCTGACCCTCGGCTGCGCGCGTTGCCACGATCACAAATTCGATCCTCTCACCCAAAAGGATTTCTACCGCTTCAAGGCATTCTTTCATAACGCTTCGGAACCCGGCAACGACGATCTCAAACGCCGCAAGAACGCGCCGTTCGCCAAGCTGTCGGCGCCGGAGCTTGAGGCAAAGCTGGCGGCGCTTGGCGGCGAACTCGCGGCGGCGAAACATCAGCAGGTACAGGTGTCGGTCACGCCTGGGGAATTAATGCGATGGTCCAAGCTGCTCGCAGATTCCTCGGTGAATTGGAGCACCGCCGAACCGACCGCCGTCTCCGCCGGCGCAGCCAATGCGGTGCTCGACCGGGCGGGCCAGCGGGTGCGGATCGGCGGCGGCGTGGGTCTGGGTACTTATGATGTTACCCTGACCGTGCACGTGCCGCTGGCGCGAGTAACCGCGCTCCGGCTGAAGTGCGCCCCCGACGACACTACGGCGAATCTGGTCTGGCAGGCGATTCGTGTCCGTGACGTCTCCACAAAGACGAAGGACGGCGCGTCATCGTCGCTCAAACTTTACGCGACTGAATCCGGCGACTCCCTGAGTTCAGCCATGCTGGACGATATCCTCGATACCAATGATACCACTGTCGCCACGGTGAGACTGAAGGACGCGCGGAGCGTGTCCGCTGCCTTCGAACTGGGCGCGGCCTTGACCGCGGAAAAGGCGCTCGACCTAGAAGTGGTGGTCACGCTCCGCAGCACCGATGGGGACATGATCTGGAGCGTGCAGGCCACGGATGCAGAGCCCGAGTTGCTGGCGGCTTCCGCTGTCCAGGCCGTAGCGCGCACGGCGTCGACCGAGCGGACGGCGGAGGAGCAAAAACGATTGGTGGATTCCCGGACCGCCCGTCTGCCGGAACACCGGAAGCTCACCGAACAAATCGCGGTGCTCACGCAACAGATGGAAGCGGTCGAAAAGGATATCCCTACCACGATGGTAATGGACGATTCGGTGCCGAGAAAAACGTTTGTCCTGATTCGCGGGGTTTACGACAAGCCAGGCGAAGAGGTCGCGGCTGACACGCCCGAAGTCTTACTCTCTATGCCCGAGGTCCTCCCGCGCAACCGGCTTGGCCTCGCGCGTTGGCTGACGGATCGGTCAAATCCTTTGCCGGCTCGCGTGCAGGTGAACCGTTTCTGGCAGTCGATCTTTGGTAGCGGGATCGTGGGCACGGCGGACAATTTTGGCTCACAGGGCGAGTCACCGAGCCATCCGGAACTACTCGATTGGCTGGCGGGCGAGTTCATTCGGGGCGGATGGGACGTGAAGAAAATGATGCGCCTCCTGGTCACGAGCGCCACGTATCGGCAGAGCTCCCGCCTGACGCCGACCCTCCTCGAGCGCGATCCGGAAAATCGGTTGCTGGCTCGCAGCCCGCGCTTCCGACTGCAGGCCGAGTTTGTGCGCGACCAGGCGCTAGCGGCCAGTGGCTTGCTCATCGAAAAAATCGGCGGGCCTTCCGTCAAACCGTATCATCCGCCCGGCCTTTACGAGCAGATCGGCTACGACGCCAAGGCGATTTATGCGCAGGGCAAAGGCGATGACCTTTATCGGCGCAGCCTTTACACCTATTGGAAGCGATCAATCCCGAGTCCCACGCTAACGGTTTTCGACGCGCCATTTCGTGAAACCTGCGTGATTCGGCGGCCGCGGACCAATACTCCCCTGCAGGCGCTGGTGCTGCTGAACGATCCCACCTTCGTCGAATCCGCGCGCTTCCTAGCCCAGCGAATGTTGGAGGAGGGCGGCGAGACGATCGCGGCGAAGCTTTCGCTTGGTTTCCGCCTGGCGATGGCGCGGGAGCCGCGGGCGCCTGAGCTCGCGGTGCTGCAGTCGGCCTGGACGCGCGCGACCAGGGATTTCCAGAGTGATCCGAAAGCGACCTCCGCGTTGCTCGCGGTGGGCGACACGCGTTCGGCCGCCAACCTAGACTCCGTGCAACTTGCCGCTCTGACCGTGGTGGCCAGCTCGATCCTGAATCTCGACGAGACGATCACAAAACAATAACTGACCATGAACGACCACCCGATGCTCCACATGAACCGACGGCAATTCATCGGTCGCGCCGTGACGGGGATCGGATCCGCGGCCTTGGCCACACTGTTGAATCCGCGTCTTTTCGCCGCGCGTGGGCTGGCGAGCATGCCCGATTTTGCCCCGAAGGCGAAGCGGATCATCTGGCTCACGCAAGCGGGTGCGCCCTCCCAGCTCGATCTTTTCGACTACAAGCCGCAGTTACACATGCGGTTCAACGAAGACCTTCCGGATTCGATTCGGCAAGGCCAGCGAATCACGACGCTCACGTCCGGCCAACGGCGTTTACCCGTCGCGCCCTCGCTTTTTTCCTTCAAGCAGTATGGTCAATCGGGCCAGTGGATGAGCGAGTTGCTCCCGCATACCGCGCGGATGGCAGATGAGTTGTGCGTCATCCGGTCGCTGTACACGGAGGCGATCAATCACGATCCGGCCATGACAATGCTGCAGAGCGGCCACCAGATTTCAGGCCGACCGTCGATGGGCGCCTGGGTCTCGTATGGCCTGGGATCAGAGAACGACAACCTGCCCTCCTTTGTGGTGATGATCTCGCAACCGAGCGTGGAGACGGGGTCCCAGCCGTTGCACGAACGCATGTGGGGCACGGGCTTCATGCCCTCGAATTACCAAGGCGTGCGGTTCAGTCCTGGAAAAGATCCCGTGCTCTTTCTTTCGAACCCGGCGGGCATCACGGGCGAGCGGCGGCGTGCCATGCTCGACGATGTCGCGGCGTTGAACGAGCTGGGCTTTCAGGATTACCATGATCCCGAAACGCGGGCGCGCATCGCCCAATATGAAATGGCCTTCCGCATGCAAACAGCGGTGCCGGAGCTGGCCGACCTATCGAAGGAGCCGGCATCGGTCTTCGAGCGGTATGGACCAGAGTCGAGAAAACCGGGCACCTATGCGGCGAACTGTATTCTCGCGCGGCGCCTGGCCGAGCGCAACGTGCGCTTTATCCAGCTCTATCATCGCGGTTGGGATCAGCATCACAAGCTCCCGGAGAAAATCCGGGTCCAGTGCGCGGATACAGATCAGCCCTCCGCCGCCTTGCTCCAAGATTTGAAGGAACGGGGACTGCTTGAGGACACGTTGGTGATCTGGGGCGGGGAATTCGGTCGCACGGTCTATTCCGAAGGTGCGCTCACGAGCGAGAATTACGGCCGGGATCACCACCCGCGTTGTTTCACGGTTTGGTTGGCGGGAGCCGGGGTCAGGCCGGGGCTGAGCTTTGGCGCGACCGACGATTATTCGTACAACATCACGAAGGACCCGGTGCATATCCATGACCTCCACGCGACGGTTTTACACCTGCTCGGCATTGATCACACCCGCCTGACCTATACCCATCAAGGGCGCTCCTACCGTCTCACCGATGTGCACGGGAAAGTGGTTAAAGGCATTTTAGCGTAACCCTCAGCCGCCTCGTGATCCGTGATCACGGACGAAGGCGACGCTTCTGCCAATTAAGAAATGCATCACAAAAGCCGTCTGAGAGTCCTCGCCGCGGCGACGATCGTCCTGTCGTTGTCGATCCGAGTGGCGCACGCGAAATCGGCGCCAACAAATCAGGGCAATGCCCGCAATTTTTATATTCCGTCGGCCGTCGTCACGGTGGAGGGCCAGGCGATCCTGTTGGTCAGCGACGATTACTTGCTGCCGGTGCTCAAGAATATGGGGACCTATCGTTCAACCCCAGCCTATCGCAAGGAGTCGGTCCTGACGCCGGTATTAAACCCCTCCCCCATTATCCTATCAGTGGTAAGGCTCACTAAACACCGCCTACGTCCGTCCGTTGTGCCGGTAGGCACCGCCTTTTCTTCCATCCCATCCCACGATCGAATCCGAAGAAACGAATAAGACGCCATTCCTTTGTTGCGCCAAACTTCCTTCCCTTCTCTGAGCCGTCCACCCGATCCCTTCCAACTATGTCCTTTATTTCCTCACGACTTCGT
>JBEENF010000373.1:0-4271 GCA_041192325.1 Verrucomicrobiota bacterium | reverse complement strand
CAGGGCCACCGGAGCGGGCCAGGCGTGTTGCGTGACGAGTGCCGCCGCGAGGCCTCCGATTAATCCCACCCCGCTTCCCACCGACAAATCGATCTGCCCGGTCAGCAGGATCATGAGCATGCCCAACGCGAGTGTACCCGTAATTGAAAACTCGACGATGAGCTGCGTGAGATTACGGGCGCCCAGAAACGCGGGCTCGCGCCACGTAAAAAAGGCGCAGAGCACGAGGAGCGTCAGGGGGATCGCGAGGTTTTTCAGGAGCTGCCGGACGTTCATGGAGAGATTTTCGGGGCGATCGCAAATTAAGCAGCGGTTTGGGCCGAACTCCCCATCGCTGCCGCCAGCAGTTTTTCCTGGGAAAAATTCGATGGGCCAAACTCTCCCGCCATTTGGCCACTCGCGAGCATGATGATGCGGTCACTCAGGCCGATTAGCTCCGGCAATTCGCTGGAGACAAGGATCACGGCCTTCCCCTGCGATCTGAGCTGCTCGATCAGTTCATAGATCTCCCGCTTCGCCCCCACGTCGATTCCCCGCGTGGGCTCGTCCAGCATTACTATCACGGGATCGGTCATCAGCGCCTTGCCGAGCACGACTTTTTGCTGATTTCCACCGGAAAGTCCGGCGACGGGAGCATCCAAACCGGCTGCCTTGATGCGGAGGGCGTCGAAAAAAATTCGGTTGCGGATATCTTCCAACGACCGATCGATTCCAAGCAAGCGATGGGTGAACTGGGGGAGGCTCGCGAGCGAAAGGTTGAATCCAACGCTCTCACCCAGCACGAGGCCGTGGCGACGGCGGTCCTCGCCTGCCAGCACCATCCCCTGGCGAATGGATTCGCCCGGATTTGGCCGGGCGTAGGATTTCCCTCTAATGGTGACTTCGCCGCCCACCCGTTTTCCCCACGCGCCGAACAGATGCATCAGAAGTTCTGTTCGCCCGGCCCCCATTAAACCGCCAAATCCCAGCACTTCGCCCGGCCGGAGGTCGAAGGAAATGTCCCGCAGGAAAGCAGGCTGACCGGAAGACCGCGAAACCGTCAGACTGCGCACGGACAACAACGGAGGCGGGCGCAAGGCTTGGGATGGCGGGGAATCTGGCGTCGCCGCGCTGATCGGTGATTCACCCGGGGGCGATGCTGCGCGGGTTCGACCGGTGAACAAGCCGCCAAGGTCGCGTCCCACCATGAGCTTGATCACAATCGGGACCGTTGCATCGCCCGCATGCAGCGTCCCCATACTCGCGCCATCCCGCAATACGGTGATCCGATCCGCCAGCGCAAAGACTTCGTCGAGTTTGTGGGAAATGTAGATGCAGGCGACGCCCTGCCCGCGCAGCACCCGAAGCCGGGAGACCAGCGTTGCCACCTCGCGACCGGTCAGCGCCGCAGTGGGTTCATCCAAAACCAGGATACGCGATTTCTTGTCCATCGCGCGGAGGATCTCGACGAGTTGCTTTTCCCCGATGCCAAGCTCCCGGACCGGTGTTTCCGGGGCCAGCGTAAGTCCGAAATCGGCCAGCGCGTCAGCGGCGCGTCGATGCAGTTCGATCCAGTCGAGGCGGATTCCACGGCGCGGCGCCCGCCCTAAAAAAATATTTTCCGCCACGCTGAGTTCTTCCACCAGCGCGAACTCCTGCGTGATGACGGCGATTCCGGCAGCTTCGGCATCCCGAATACTGCCGAACGCCGCCGGCCGACCGCGCAGGAACAAGTCGCCTTCATAGCTGCCGTGGGGATGAATCCCAGATAGCAACTTGATCAACGTCGATTTTCCGGCGCCGTTTTCGCCGCAAAGGGCGTGGATCTCCCCGGGTTGCAGATCGAAGTTCACCCCGCGCAACGCCACCACACCCGGAAAGCGCCTCGTCAGATCGCGAGCTTCAAGCAGAGGAGGGGACAAGGCGCCCATGGTTCAGCCCCCTCCGCTGAAATTTCCGGCGCGGCAGCAGGGATGGACGGGCCGATGCACGGCTATTTGAGGTCACTGGCGCGGTGAAATCCGTCCGCGACCACGGTGCTCGTGAGATTGTCCTTATCCACGCTAATTACCTGCTCGAAAATGGACGGGACTCTTTTCAGGCCATTGTCGGTTTCGCTGGTGGTGGCGGGTTGCTTGCCGCGCGCCACGTCCACCGCGACCTGGGCGGCGAGCGCCGCCAGGTTCTTCAAAGGTTTGTAGACGGTCATCGCTTGGGTGCCCCGCAATATGCGCTGACAGGCCGCGAGATCTGCGTCCTGGCCGGTGACCAGAATTTTGCCGGCGAGTCCTTCCTCCACCAAGGCTTGGATCGCGCCCCCGGCGGTGCCGTCGTTGGAAGCGATGACGGCGTCCAGATTGCGTCCGGCTTTGGTGATCGCCGCATTCATGATTTTTTTCGCGTTCTCCGGTTTCCAATCAAGGACCCAATCTTCGTGGACGACCTCGACCTTCCCCGCGCTGATCAGCGGCGCAAAAATGCTGTCCTGACCTTGCTTGAACAACCGCGCGTTGTTGTCCGTGGGCGCGCCGTAGATCCGGACGATACGCGCCTTGCGACCTTGCGGGAGGCGAGAGGCGGCGTAGCCGGCCTGAGCCTCGCCCACCTTCACGTTGTCGAAGGTGAGGTAGTAAGCGATGTTCGCATTCAAAATCAGCCGGTCGTAAGCGATGACGGGAACTTTCGCTTCATTGGCGGATTTCACGGCACGGGACATCGCCGCGCCATTGTGCGGGACAATCACCAGGACATCCACGCCGCGGCTGATCAGCGATTCGACATCGCGCACCTGCCGGGTGTCGTCACTGTTGGCGGACTGCACGATGACCGTGGCTCCGAGTTTCTGCGCCTCAGCGGCAAAAGTGTCGCGGTCGCGCTGCCACCGCTCCTCCTTCAAGGTGTCGAGTGAAAGGCCGATGATGGGCTTTGCCTTGGAGGCAAAAACACTGGCGGCCGTGGCCAGAAAAAGCGCGGCAAGCAGTGATCGTTTCATGGGTAAAAGATAAGCGGATTTACAATCGCGGGGCGAGTCGCGAGGCTTGCGATGTTGTGACACTCGACAACGCCAAACTTTTTTTGCTGCCTCACGCGGTTGCGTGGCGCTCTGCCGCCCGGGCCGCCGGCCGTCGCGTCGTACTGACGAATGGCGTCTTCGACCTGTTGCACACCGGCCACCTGTATTCGCTGCAACGCGCGCGCGCCCTGGGCGATGCGCTGATCGTCGCGTTGAACGCAGATGAAAGCGTTCGCGCCTTGAAAGGTCCCGGCCGCCCCGTGCAAAGCGAGGAGGAACGCGCGTATGGCTTGGCGGCGTTGGGCTGCGTCGACGCCGTCGTCATCTTTCGCGAACCGCGACTGACCGTTGAGATCACGGCGTTGCAGCCGGATGTTTACTGCAAGGCGGGGGATTACACCCTGGAAAAACTGGATGCAGGTGAACGATCCGCCCTGGAAAAATGCCAGGCCCGCATTAGGTTTTTGCCTTTCCTGCCCGGTTTCAGCACCACGAATCTCATCGCGAAAATCAAAGCGGCAGGAGAGATCTGACCTCCATGCGCATCGTCATACTTGGCTCCGGCCGCGGTTCCAACGCCGCCGCCATCCTGCAAGCCCAGCACGAGGGAGGGCTGGGTCGGGCGCGCGTGGTGCAGATATTTTCCGACCGTTCCGATGCGGGCATCCTCGAGCTGGGCGCGCGCTTCGGCGTACCCGCGCATTTTCTCGATGCGGCCCCCTACAAATCCAAACTCGATGGCCAGGCGGAGCAGCATTACATCGCTGCCATAGCGGCGTGCCGCCCGGATTTGATCGTGCTCGCCGGGTTCATGCGCGTGTTGAAGATGCCCTTCCTTTCGATTTTTGACGGCAAGATCATTAACCTGCACCCGAGTCTGCTTCCGAGCTTCCCGGGTCTGGACGGAATTGGGCAGGCATTTCGACGCGGCGTAAAAATAACCGGATGCACGGTCCATTTCGTGACGCTCGACGTTGATGGTGGGCCGATCATCGACCAAGCGGCGGTGCGCATCGAGGAGACCGATACACTCGAATCTCTTTCCACCAAAGTCCATGAGGCGGAGCATTCCTTGTTGCCTGCGGTGATCGCCCGTTTGAGCGAGCGGGGAGCATAACTGCTCCTTAATGCCGCCGTGGTAGGTCGGGACAGCGCAATCGACCCGAAGGGATTTTGGTGGGATCGGTTGAATGGCATTGCGACGAGGGAACGAGCACGAAACTTTCGGTTGGATGGGCCTTTTTGAAATCAAAGTCGAAATTCCCTTTGCGGCCGTTCA
>JBEENF010000372.1:0-4305 GCA_041192325.1 Verrucomicrobiota bacterium | reverse complement strand
GGACACGTTTTATTTTCCCGATGCCGCGCGTTTCGGCAACGTGTCGCGTCACAATCCCAACGAAAAATATCTTCTGCGCACGCACACGTCGTCCGTTCAGATTCGCACGATGCTAAAGGGACCGCCGCCCATTCGCATTGTTTCGCCGGGCCGCGTATACCGCCGGGATACGAGCGACGCGACGCATAGCGCGAATTTTCATCAGCTCGAATGCCTCTACGTCGACAAGAACGTCACGGTGCGCGATCTTAAGGCGCTGTTGGATTACATTTTCGTGTCGCTGTTGGGCAAGGACACCAAGACGCGATTCCGCCCGCATTACTTTGGCTACACCGAACCGAGTTTCGAGGTGGATCTTGGCGCGAAGCATCTGCCCAAGGTTAAGAAGGAATGGATCGAGATTGGCGGTTGCGGGATGGTTGATCCGGCCGTGTTTGAAGGGGTGGGCTATAACCCCGAGGTCTGGAGCGGGTACGCCTTCGGCATGGGGCTCGAGCGTCTCGCGATGCTGCTATACGGGATCGATGACATCCGATATTTTTATCAAAACGATCTCCGCTTTCTGCGGCAGTTTGCCTGAGTAATTCACACCAATTCTGACTGCGCTGGAATTTTCTCCAGTCACCCGCTCACCACTGCCGCCTCGTCCGTCCCCCGTCTTTTTGTCCGATGAAAATTTCCCTCAACTGGCTTCGCGATTACGTGCAACTTGATGCGTCGGTCGAAGATATTTCCCGCGCCATCACTTTTCTCGGCTTCGAAGTGGAATCGGTCCAAACGACCGGGGCGCCAAAACTCGATAATGTTGTTGTCGGCGAGATACTCACCCGGATCAAACATCCCAACGCGGACAAACTTTCGGTGTGCACGGTCGATGTCGGAACGGCCGGTGGAGTGAAGACGATTGTCTGCGGGGCGCACAATTGCGATTCAGGTAATCGCGTGCTTGTGGCCCTGCCGGGAGCGGTTCTTCCGGGCGATTTCCAAATCAAGGAATCGAAAATTCGCGGACAGGCGTCGTCCGGCATGATGTGCTCGCCCGACGAGATCGGGATGGGCTCGGACCATAGCGGGCTATTGATTCTCGGCGGCAAACCTTCCCTCGGCGCGGCCATGAACGACGTGCTTCCGCCGGGCGACACGGTGTTCGACATCGAGATTACGCCGAATCGCCCCGACTGCCTTTCCCACTTGGGCATCGCGCGGGAACTCGCGGCCTGGTTCAAGCTGCCCTTGATTTATCCTCAGGAGAAATTTCACGGAGCCATCGAAGGAGCCGGGGAGGGCAGCCTGCGTCGCGATTTGCTCGGAGGCGTGCGGGTTGATTCGCCTGAGGATTGTCCGCTCTATTCCGCACATATCATTAGTGGCATCAAGATCGGGCCGAGCCCGGCATGGATGCAGGAACGTCTCCAAGCCGTGGGTCTTCGTCCCATCAACAACGTGGTTGATGTGGGCAATTACGTCATGCTGGAGACCGGCCAGCCTTTGCATGCCTTCGACGCGCGCAAACTGGGCGGGGGGCAAATCATCGTCCGGCGCGCCGTGGAAGGGGAAAAAATCACGACGCTCGACGGCAAAGTTCGCGAATTGAACAGCCGCATGCTGGTGATTGCCGACGCGCAGCGGCCGGTGGTCATCGCAGGAATCATGGGCGGCGAAAATTCCGGTGTCAGCGACGACACGACCGATCTCGTGTTGGAGTGCGCGATCTTCAAACGGCAATCAACGCGCTGGACCTCACGGCGGTTGGGGTTGTCTTCTGATTCATCTTACCGCTACGAACGCGGCGTGGATCCGCATGGCGCGCTCGAGGCGGCGTATCGGGCCATTGATTTGATTGTCGAGACGGCGGGCGGCCAGGTCGTGGGCCCGGCCTACAAGGTTGGGGGCGACGTCCCCTGGCAGCGCGAAGTCGTCGTCACGCACGATTTCATCTGCGAACGACTGGGCTTTGATATTCCAGCTCAAGCCATGCGGTCGGCGTTCGAAGCTCTTGAGCTTACAATTGCCCGCGAGGAACCCACCGAAAGCCGTGGCCCGGCTTGGACGGTCAACATCCCGAGTTGGCGCGACGACCTGGACCGGCCGATCGATTTGGTCGAAGAAGTGCTACGGCTTTACGGCACCGAACAAATTCCGGCTGCAGTGGTGACGTCCCCGGGTTTGCTGGCCGAAGACGACCCTTTGGTGCTCTTCAACCGCCGCGTCACCGATTACCTGGTGGGTCACGATTTCCACGAATGTGTTAATTATACGCTCCGCTCGGGGAAGGAAATCGCGACTTGGGTTTCGCAGGCTGCGGCGCAGGAGCTGGCCCTCGCCAATCCCTTTGTAGACGACCAGTCCCATCTGCGTCCCACGCTCGTTACGGGGTTATTGGAGTCACTGCGGCTCAACCAATCTCGCGGAGTACCAGCGGCACGGCTGTTTGAAACCGGACGGGTGTTTATCGAACACAAGGGTCAGAATCTGGAATGCGCGGCCGTCGCGTTTATTCTCGCGGAGTCGGGTGGAGAGCGCGCGTGGCTCAAACGGGAACCGGCCGATTTTTATCTGACGAAGCATTACGTGGAGGCACTCGCCATGGAAGCCGGCATCGACCTTGTCCGGCAGCCTCTCGCCACAACCGACGGCGCGTATTTTGGCTGGCAGCAGGGCCACAGTGCTTCCGTGGGCGATCTTGCGCGGGGTTGGAGCGCACGTTTCGGTCTGTTGAATCTCGGGATGGTCAAGTCGCTCGGCATCGAGGGCAAAGTCTACGCTGGAATTATTACGATTCTGCCCGAAAAATTTTCGGGAGATCCTGGGCGACGTCGATTTGCGGATTTCGGGCTTTTCCCAGCGGCCCTGCGGGATCTTGCGCTTGTGGTCGGCACGGCGACACCCGCGGCGGAAGTGCAAAAGACGCTGGCGCGCGCGGCACGCGCCGCGGCCGGCAACGCGTTCGCCGTCGAAAGCGTTGCGGTGTTCGATGTCTACCAGGGCGCGGGGTTGCCGGAGGGGAAAAAGAGCCTGGCCTTCAACCTCGTGTTTCGCTCTCCCAGCCGAACGCTCACTGACGACGAAGTTAACGCGGCTTTCCAAAAACTTCAGGACGAGTTACTCGCCTCGAGTCCTTATCAGATCCGCAAGTAAGAGCGCGTCCTGCCCGCCTACACCACATGTCTTCCACTCCCGAGCTCAACATCGATCACATCGCGAAGCTGGCCCGTATTGCGCTCACTCCAGAGGAGAAGGAAACCTTCGCCCTGCAATTGGGCGGGGTACTGCGTCACATTGAGCAGCTGACGAAAGTGGATGTGAGCGGCGTCGAGCCCACGGCGCACGCGTTCCCGGTGACGAATGTCTGGCAGGATGATGTTGCCGGCCCGGCCCTGCCGGTCGCTGACGCGCTTCGCAATACGCCAGCGCAACGTGACCACATGATTGTGGTGCCAAAAGTCGTGGAATAAGCCAACCGCCGCCCCGCAGAACTCGCGCGACCATGTCCATCGATCTTGTCCACCAGCCCATCGCCACGCTGGCCGCCGCGCTGGCCGCCAAGCAACTGACCGCGGTTGATCTCCTTCGCGCGGTGATTGCGCGAACGAAGGCGGTCGAACCGCTGATCCACGCCTTCAATTCTTTCGATGAAGCCGACGCGCTCGCCCAAGCCGCCGCCTCCGATGCCCGGCGCGCCACCGGCAACGCGCGCGGCGCGCTCGACGGCATTCCGATTGGGCTCAAGGACGTGATTGCCGTTAAGGACCAGCCGCTCACGGCCTCAAGCAAGATGCTCGCGAATTTCGTTTCGCCGTATGACGCGACAGCCACGGCGAAATTGAAACAGGCCGGCGCCGTCTTGTGGGGTCGGCTGAATTGCGATGAGTTCGCGATGGGTTCGTCGACCGAAAACTCGGCCAATGGCCCGTCTGGCAATCCGTGGGATCCCACGCGCGTCCCCGGTGGCTCGTCGGGCGGAAGTTCGGCCGCTCTCGCGGCCGGCGAGGCGATTGCCACGCTCGGTTCCGATACCGGCGGGTCCATCCGGCAGCCCGCTGCGCTTTGCGGCGTGGTCGGTCTCAAACCGACGTATGGCTTGGTTTCACGGTACGGCTTGATCGCCTACGCCTCGTCGCTCGACCAGATCGGTCCATTCACCCGCACGGTCGAGGATGCAGCGCTGGTGCTCGGCGTGATTGCGGGTCACGACGAACGCGACTCGACCTCGTTCAAAGCGCAGATCCCGGACTATCGGGCTGAGCTGGGCGCGCGTCGCGGTCCTTGGAAACTCGGCGTGCCGAAGGAATACTTCGGCGATGG
>JBEENF010000371.1:0-4311 GCA_041192325.1 Verrucomicrobiota bacterium | reverse complement strand
CACCTTCCAACCGCACGCCTTCGCCGCCGGAAAGTATACGGCGAAGATTAGCGATCCGGAAACCGGCAAGGCGAAGACGCTGACCGGACTGGATGCGCGCCCGGCCAATCCCACCACCCTTGAGGTGAAGGTCTAAGCCTCGGCGGGTCTCCCGTCGTCGATTCGCGGCGCCGGTGTGTCCCGATTCCGCGCCCGCCTCCATGAATTCCACTGCCTTGTCCTCCCGCGCGCGTGACCACCGGCTGGGCGTCGTGCTTATGCTGGTCTCAGCCGCCTGCTTCAGCGTAAACGTGCTGCTGATTCGCGCGCTGGGCTCCCTGCTCACGGTCAACGTGTGGCTGGTTTCCAGCGCCCGTTTCGCCATTGGACTGGTGGTGATCTTTGCCGTCTATCGCCGCGAAGTGCAGCCGGCGCATCTCTTCCGCAATCCGAAACTGGTTGGCCGCGGTCTGGTGGGCGGTTTGGGCACGTTCCTTTTGTATCTGACCATCGTGCACCTCGGAGCAGGCCGGGCCACGTTCATCAACAACACCTACGTCATCCTCGGCGCCTTGCTGGCGGTCGTGATGCTGGGAGAGAAATTCCGTGCCGCGCTGGCCGTGGGCGGCCTAGCGACGCTGGTCGGTCTCGCCCTGCTGACAAACGCTTTCTCCACCCATACGCCGCCGAGCATCTACGATTTGCTCGCGTTTCTCGGAGCCTGCGCGTCCGCCTACGTCGTCGTCACCATCCGGCAGCTGCACGCGACCGAGCATACGTCGACGATCTTCGCGGCCCAGTGTGTTTACGGCCTCTTCCTTTGCGCGGGTCCGGCCCTTTTCGAGCCGATGAACATCGGACCTCTGGCTTGGGCGATCATGGCCGTCGCCAGCGCAGTGGCGGCGGTGGGACAGATCACGATGACGGGCTCTTTCCGGCATCTCGCCGTCGCAGAGGGCTCACTCTTGCAAATGCTGACCCCGCTCGGGATCGCCGTGGGGGGATTTGCCTTTTTTCACGAGCGCTTCTCACCGCAGGAACTGATCGGCGCCCTGCTCATTCTGATCGCAACCATTTTCGTGGCGCTGCGCCGATAAGAGTCTGCGGGGGCCGCCAGCGCTCGCGCTGGGAATCGTGAACCGCCCCCCCGCTCCGGTGCGGTTACGGCCCAAAATCGACTTTCCGCCCGAGGGTAGACACACGCTCGACCTGGGCACCACCCACGCCGTAACGCTCGCGCTTTTTCGCTCGCGGTTTGCGGCGTCACCCATGGCCTTGTTTTCGCGTGAGAATCCTTCTGCTTTGGGACATCGACGGAACCCTGATCACGTCAGGCGGCGCCGGCCTGCGCGCGCTTGAGGCCGCCCTGCCGCACGTGTTCGGCATCACCGGCTCGCTGGCGGACATCGACTTCGCCGGTCGGACGGACCGTTGGATCGTGCGCCAGGTATTCGCCAAGTTTGGGATCGCCCCAACCGAGGAAAATATCGCGCGGTATCTGGACGGCTACATCGCCCGCCTGCCGGCGGAGATGGCCAACCCGCACGCCCGCGTGCTGCCCGGGGTGGCGGCGATCCTGCAGGCGGCCACGGCCAGGGGCGACATGGCACAAGGCCTTTTGACGGGCAATGTCCGGCGCAGCGCCCAAGTGAAGCTTGGCTACCACGGGCTCTGGCAGCACTTCGCTTTCGGCGCATTCGCGGATGACGCCGAGCTCCGCAACGAACTCGGGCCGCATGCGGTGCGCCGCGCGTGCGCCCATCATGGCGTCGATTTTGCCGCGACGCGGATTTGGGTCATTGGCGACACCGCGCACGACATCGCCTGTGGCAACGCGATCGGAGCGAAAACCCTGGCCGTGGGCACCGGTGGACACGCGGTGGATGAATTACGCCGGCAAAACCCGACGGCGGTGTTGGCGGATCTCTCGGATACCGCACAGGTGTTGCGCCTGTTCGAGAGCGAATGAGGCTCCACGGCTTGCGACCGCTTATCGTCGCTGCGCCACTTCGATCGAGGATACGCGACCCGAAGGGTCGAAAGCCACGCGCACCTTTTCATTGTCGCGGAAGCCGTCGGGACCCACGCCCGCGCCGGCGCCCACGCCCGTGGAACCTCTGCCCATACCCACTCCGATACCAAAGCTAAACCGGGGCTTGCGGTCGCGAAAGCCCCACACCACCGAGGAGCCATCCGCGGTAGTTCGGACCGACTCGTAATCGGGGTCGCCCAGTGCCACGCGCACCTGTTCCGGCGTAAAACCGAGGTCGATTTGCCCCAGCACCACCTTGTCCTGCACCGCGGGCGGCCAGCTGGAAAACGCGGCGCGGTTTTGGGCGATGCGCGAATCCACCGTGGAACAACCCACGAACAGAAGCATCACCGCCGCAAGCACTCCAAGGTAACGTGGCAAATTCATGGCAGGAAATTGGTTTGCTGAAAAAGCACCGCGCGAAATAAGGACAACGCTAGTTTAAGCTCTGTTTCCTTGTTTAGCCACCTTGCCCATGCCTCGCACCTTTACCATCGCCCTCGGTTCCGATCACGCCGGCTTCACCTACAAGGAAGCCATCAAAGCCCTGCTGCTGTCGCAAGGCCACACGGTGCGGGATTTTGGCACGTATTCGGAAGCGCCTTGTGACTACCCTGATTTCATCCGCCCGGTGGCGGAAGCCGTGGCCCGCGGCGAGTTCCAACGTGGGATCATTCTGGGCGGGTCCGGCAACGGGGAGGCTATCGTCGCGAATCGCGTGCGCGGCGTCCGCTGCGGGCTGTGCTGGAACGACCAGCTCGCCACGTGGAATCGCTCCCATAACGATGGCAACGTGCTCGCAATCGGGCAGCGAACGGTCAGCGAGGCGGAGGCGCTCACGATCGTGCAGACCTGGCTCGCCACCGAGTTCGAGGGCGGGCGGCATCTGGCGCGCATCCGGAAAATCGACGGCGTCTAGTGGTGGACCCCGCGAGCGCGGGGGTTTGCTTTTTCCACCGGGCGGAGGAGTGTTCGGTTTCCGTAAGATGCGAACCACGCCTGCTTTCACCTATCACCACGTGTTCGAGCCGGCCGAGCGGCCCGGCACCCCGGCACTGCTCCTCTTGCATGGCACTGGCGGAACGGAGCATGACCTGCTCCGGCTGGGGCGAACGCTTTCCCCCGGCTCGGCCTTGATCAGCCCGCGCGGTGACGTGAGCGAAGGGGGAGCGCTGCGATTCTTTGCCCGATTGCGCGAAGGGGTTTTCGATCCGGCGGAGGTCGCCCGCCGCACCCATGCGCTGGCTGATTTTATCGCCGCGGCGTGCCGCCACTATGGCATCGAGCAGCTGATTGCCGTGGGATTTTCCAATGGAGCCAATATCGCCGGCACACTCCTGCTGTTGCGCCCGGACGCGCTGAACGGAGCGATTCTTTGGCGGCCCATGGTGGTGTTGGACCAGCCCGCCCCGGCGGGAACGCTTTCGGGCAAGCGGGTGTTAATTTCCTCGGGCAAACTCGATCCGCTCATGCCGGCCGATCATCCCGACCGGCTCGCGGCCTTGTTCCGTGCCGGCGGAGCCGAGGTAACGCTCGAATCCCAAGCCGCCAGTCACGCGCTGGTTCCGGCCGATCTCGCCAGCGCCCAAGCCTGGCTGCAACGCTGAGGCGTGGCCCCCGCGAAATCATATGAGTAGCATGATCTATCGTCCACTCGGAAAATCCGGGCTCCAAGTCAGCGCGCTTTCTTTCGGCGCCTGGGTCACCTTCGGCAAACAGATCGGGGATCCCGTCGCGTCCCAGCTGATGCATACGGTTTACGACGCCGGCATCAATTTCTTCGACAACGCCGAAGCCTACGCCGACGGCCAGGCCGAAACCGTGATGGGCGAAATCCTCAAGAAGGCCCGCTGGCCGCGGAGTTCGTTTCTCGTCTCGAGCAAGGTTTTTTTTGGTTGCGAGCAGGACAAACCAAATCAGTCCGGCCTTTCACGAAAACACGTCGTCGAGGCGTGCCATGCCGCACTGCGCCGTCTGAACGTCGAGTATCTCGATCTTTATTATTGTCACCGGCCCGATCCCGCGGCGCCCGTGGCCGAGACCGTTCGCGCCATGCATGACCTGATCACCCAGGGTAAGGCGCTTTATTGGGGCACGAGCGAATGGAGCGCGGTCCAGTTGCGCGAAGTACACCGCATCTGCGAGGACCACAATTTCCACCGCCCGATTGTCGAGCAGCCCCAGTACAATCTTTTCCATCGCGCGCGGGTCGAAAAGGAATACGCGCCGCTCTTTCGCACCCCGGGGCTGGGCACGACCATCTGGTCTCCCCTCGCCTCCGGTTTGCTGACGGGCAAATA
>JBEENF010000370.1:0-4328 GCA_041192325.1 Verrucomicrobiota bacterium | reverse complement strand
CTGCGTTCCCTGAACGCCGAGCGCGTTGATTTTGGCGCGCTCTACCGACTCAAAAGACCTCTGCTCTTCTCTGCTCACGCCACTTGGAAACAAAATCGGCGGCAGATTCTACCGTATGGAGATTTTGAGGCGTTTCGGCTTCAGCAAACCTCTTGGTTGCCCGCGTACGCACTTTTTTCAGCTCTAAAGGATCATTTCGGAGGAAAACCCTGGTGGGAATGGCCGCTAACCGTTCGAACGCGTTCAGCGGCCGAAAACTCTTCCTTACGCGCTGCCGTGGCGGATCGCGCCGAAGCCTACGAATTCATTCAATATCTTTTCTTTGGCCAATGGACCCTGCTTCGCGCCTGCGCCGCCAAGCTCGGCATTAGCATTATCGGTGACACGCCGATTTTCACTGCCCTCGATAGCGCCGACGTCTGGGGGAATCCCGAACTGTTCCAACTGGACCGAACCAGCCTGCGTCCCACGGCCGTTGCGGGCGTCCCGCCGGACTACTTTTCGGCGGACGGTCAACTGTGGGGAAATCCGCTCTACGATTGGGCCGCCCATGCCACGCAAGGTTATGCCTGGTGGTTAGACCGTTTGCGGGCCAATTTTGCCGTCGCAGACATCGTTCGCATCGATCACTTCCGCGGATTCGAGGCTTATTGGTCCGTTCCCGCCGGAGCCACGACGGCTCGCAACGGTAAATGGGTCGCCGGTCCCGGCCTTGCTTTCTTTGAGGCCATTCGCGCCAAGCTCCCCGACGCCAAACTGATCGCCGAAGATCTCGGTTTGCTGACCACCGAAACGACTGACCTCCGCAATGCCACGGGGCTGCCCGGGATGGCAGTGCTGCAATTCGCGTTCGGGGGCGGTTCGGACAACCTTTACCTACCCCACAATCATCGGGCAAACAGCGTCATTTATCCCGGCACTCACGACAACGATACGACACTCGGTTGGTATGCGACCGCTGACGAAAAGACCCGTGATCACGTCCGCCGTTACCTGCGCGTCGGCGGACAGGAAGTTGGATGGGATTTTGTGCGTGCCTCGTATGAGTCGGTCGCAAACCTGGCTGTCATCCCCCTGCAGGATTTGATGAGCCTCGGTTCGGAAGCGCGTTTCAATACGCCGGGAAAAAGTCAGGGAAACTGGTCATGGCGCTATCGAGCCGACCAATTGCGCGACCTGACAGTAAATTCCGCCCATTACCTCCGTCAACTTGGCGAGCTTTACGGTCGCGACGGAAACGTCCCGACGGCATAGCTTTCGTCCTATTTCGCGGCGCTGCTAAGAAACTGCGCCACCAGCGGAGCCACTTCTTCGCGCGCGTCGTCCAGCACATAATGCCCCGCGTCCCCCATTCGCCTGACCGTGGCCTGCGGGAAAATCTCCCGCCAGCGTGCCAGAAAAGTGTCATCGAAGCAAAAGTCCCGGCCACCCCACGCGATCAGAATTTCGCGGTCCCGAAACTGGCCGAGGCCTGCTTCGACTTCGCGCAGCGTTAGCCAGCTCGGATGAGAAGCCGCCAACGGGATGTCACGCACGAAGGCGCTGACGGCGACTCGACGCTGCCATGTGTCGTACGGGAACAGGTAAGCTCGCTTCTCATCAGGCGTGAGCCTCCGGCGATGCATGGCCATCCACGTCGCCGGCCACGCAAACCCATTGGCGCCGCGCACCACGACGGGCCCAATTACGGGCGCTTTACAAACCGCGATCCGGAAAGGAATTCGTTTTGCCGTGAAAGCAGCCGTATTCAAAATGACAATGCGGCGGATTAACTCAGGGCGCCGGGCGGCGAGCCCAAAGCCGATCGCCCCACCCCAGTCGTGGACCACCAAATCGATCCGGCGCAATCCCAGCGACGCAATCAACGCCTCGAGGTCCGCAATTCTGCGCGCCAGGGAATAATCGTAAGTTTCTGGTTTGTCCGACAGTCCCATTCCGATGTGGTCGGGAACCACGCAGCGATGCGTGGGGGCGAGCATCTGGGTGAGTTCACGATAATAGAAGGACCAGGTCGGATTCCCATGAACCATCAGGACCGCCTGATCCGAACGCGGACCTTCGTCCAGATAACTCAACCTTGCTCCTCCCGACGTCGAAAACGAGCGCGGCGTAAACGGATAAAGTCGCGCCAGCCACGAGGGAATTTCGGGCCCGTTCACCATTCGAGCGCCAGCATCAGGCAGTTCAGTCCACTTCCGATTCCCAGCAAACCAACGCGATCGCCCGGCTGCACGGCTCCCGCGTCAACCGCCGCCGCGAGCGTGGAAGGCAGCGCCACCGATCCAGTATTTCCCCACGTTTCAAACGTTGAAAAGTCCCGCGCCAAATCGAGGCCCAGCGTTTCGTACAATTTCCGCCGATGGGTCCGACCGACCTGATGGCAAATATACCGGGTAAAATTCGCGCCCTGTTCCGCGGTGAAATCGCGCCATGTTTCACGCGCGAGTTCGACCCCGGCCAGGAGCAATTGCTCCGAATCGGTCTGCATCGCCAGTGATTCAGCGCCATGCGTGCCTCCCTGGCAAAGATCGCTATGCTGCGTCGCGGCGCGCGCCACGCCTCCGAGGAGACGGTGCGCGTGACCACTCACCAGCGATCGATGACACACGATGGCGCCCACCGCGCCGGAGCCGATCGTAAGGTTGGCGAAATACGGTTTGATTTCGTTACGAGTTAGCGCCGGCCCCAACAGGGTCCGCAAAGTTTGATCCACCAAGGGCCGGCCATTTTCGCCGGCAACGACCATCGCACAGCGAATCTGACCTGCTTCAATCAAACCCGCCGCCAACGTTAAAGCGTTGAGAAATCCCAGGCATGCATTGGATACATCGAGAATCTGCGCGGTGCCCGGAAGTCCAATCTTGCGGTGCGCGAAAGAGGCCGTCGCCGGCTCCAACATGTCGCGTGAAACCGCCGCGTGAATAAAAAGTTCAACCTTGTCGCCGGAGAGCGCTGATTTGGCGAGAACCGCGCGCCCGGCCGCGGCGCTGGCGTCCGACGGCCGTGTGCCTTCCGGCCACATCCGACGCTCCCGAATTCCGGTCATGAGTTCGAGTCGGCCGGTCGGCAGTTTCAGACGATCGTAGAGGGGCCGCAGTCGCTCCTCCAAGGCGACGGAGCTCCAGATTTCTTCCGGAAAGGCCACGGCGATGGATTCGATGCAAACCTGCTCGAATTTCATCCGCGCTCCATCATTTCGCCGGCCGCATGGCCAGTCGGATAATTTCCTGATCGAAGTAATTAGAACCCAATCCAGCGTCCACGATCAGCGTGCTGCCATTGATCCCGCTGCTCCGCGGGCTGAGCAGAAATGACACCGCGTTGGCAACTTCCTGCGTATCCAAGTTCCGCTTTCGAAAGGTAAGCTTTTCCGCGTAAAGATAGCTTTCCAAATAGCCCGGGATTCCCGCCGAGGCGCTGGTTTTGAGCGGGCCCGCCCCGACCGCATTGAAACGCACCCGGGTGTCGGCGCTGAATGATTTCGCCAGAAATCGCACGGTGGACTCGAGCGCCGCCTTGATGGGTCCCATGTAGCCGTAGTTATCGGGCGTCACCATCAACGACGAAATGCCGATCGTTACGACGGAGGCGTCCGGCGCGAGTTGCGATTTCAGCGCACGCGAAGTCTCAACCAACGAAAAACCTGAGACCGCCATGGCCTGTAAGAAGTCTTTTCGCTTGGTTTCATGGAAGGGTCGGAAACCTTCACTGTAATTCGCAAATGCGATGGAATGCACCACCCCGTGCAATAAACCGTGACCCGCCGCCGAAAGGTCGCGAGCGAGCTGTTCGAGTGCGCCCTCCGTTTCGACATCGCACACAAAAACGGATTTTCCCGCGAGCTGGGTTTCCAAGGATTTCTTCCGCGCCTCGGAGCGCACGCTGTAGAGTACTTTGCCCCCCTGCTCTTCGAGAGTCCGCGCGACAAACCAAGCCACACTCTTGCGGTTGGCCACGCCGAATACCAGAAACGTCTTGCCGGTTATTTGCAGGAAATCGTGCATCGAGGCGTGGTCTTCGCGGAGAGTCTCCGGATTAGGAGGTTGAGCGCAAACCCTCCGGCACCTTCCACGCGACCGCGAACTCCACGGTTAGCACGCGCGTGCCATCGGCTTTTTTTACGGTGCCGCTCAGCATCGTGAAGCCGCCCAAGGCATCCTTCTGTTTTACCTCCACTACCGTCGAGTCTCCTGGATAAACGGGATTGCGAAAGCGTACGTCCCCAATTTTTGCAATCAGCGGCATCCCTTCGCCGCGTTTCGAGCCGGCCGCCTCGGCCTTCAAAGCCATAAAGCAAGCGGCCGTTTGAAACACTGCTTCGCACAGGA
>JBEENF010000369.1:0-4336 GCA_041192325.1 Verrucomicrobiota bacterium | reverse complement strand
AAGTCGCCGGTGGCCTTGGCCGATTCGGCGCGCACATTCGCCAGATCCGCGCGCGTGATGCGGAGCGAGTTTTCGAAGGGGCGGCGGTCCAGGGAGACGAGCAGGTCGCCCGCCTTCACCTCGTCGCCTTCCTTGAAGTGGATTTCCGCAATCATGCCGTCGACCTGGGACTTCACGGCGACGGTGCGCACGGCCTGGATGCTGCCCACGGACTCAATGACCCGCGGGACATCAAGCTGCTGCGCCACCGCAGTTTGCACCGGCACCGCTGGAGCCGGACCGACTTTCGGCGCTCCATCGGAGCGGCGGCAGCCGGAGACAGCCAGCGTGACGAGGAGCGCCAGGCCGGCGGCGGAGCGCGCCGCCTCGTGAGATCGCCTGGCGCGGCCGCGCTTTAAGTTCAGACGGGAAAGGAGGACGTCAATGCAGACCCGGAGGGTGTTCATGGCAGGTGATCAGGTCTCGGTATTCAGCCGACGGAGATTGGATTTATGTGCAGCAACGCGGCAAAGAGCGCGTCGCGGCGGGAGCCGGAAAGGCCGCGCAAGTATTCACCGCGCAATTCGTCGCACACGGCGGTGAGTTTTTCGATGAGGGCTCCGCCTTGCACGATATGAACAGATGGTAGGCGCGCGCGTCTTCCTTGCAATCGCGACGTTCGATCCCACCGGAGCGGAGCAGGCGTTCGGCCTGACGACCGACGGTGATTTTTTGCATCTGCATCCATCCGCGAGCTCGCTTGGGGTGCAGTCGGCCAATGTCGCTGAAGATAAAACCGAGGCTGTGCTCGAAGGTGGGCGTAGGGGCGACCATGGCGCAGAAGAGCGGCAGTTGGTAAGCTAGCTTCTCTGTCTGCAAGGTCGGAGTTCCCTGCATCGAACCTACGGTCGTCCGGTTGCGCCGGAACCTCAAACCCGGGTGCTACGCGGGAAAATTGCCGAGCGGCTGCTGGGAACGCTGCGCAAACCCGCAGGCCTCCGCCGCAAATTGTTTACTGACCAAGGTTTAATTTGGCCTCCCATTGTCCCGGCAGATCGGCGTCATTTTGCTCGCCTGCCCAGTTGTCGGATCGGTGGAAGTAGTTGGCCGCGGAAAAGGGGATTGTGTGCTGCTGGTCGCCAGGCTGCCGGAATAGTTTCGGCCCAGCCTTGGCATTGCGCTTTCTTTTGCCGAAACGATGCCCGGATTCGGCTACTTGCTTATACAATACAGATGGGTTCCCGTGCGCAGAATAATTTCCCCGTCCACGAACGCGGCCGTTGAAAGCGTGTACGTGCCGTCGAGGGAATTCTTCGTGATGAGGCGGTACTTCGGGCCCGCCTCGATCACCGCCGTCTCAGCGGTTTCTCCGGTCAGATAGATTTTTCCATCCGCGAGAATTGGCGAGGAACTCGTGCGGCCGATGCCGGTGTCCTCGGGGCCATACACGATCCGGCCGGTTTTGGCGTCGAGGCAGGTAATCTGACCCGCGTCGTCGGCCATGTAGAAAAGTTTTCCATCGCTGACGGGCGTTGGCACGTCAGGCGCGTGCTTGCCCGTCCAGCTCCACGCCAGATGGCTTTTTGTGATGTCGCCCGTTCCGCCCGCCTTAAATGCCAGCAGCGGCGTTTGGCGCGTGGGCGCGAAGATCATGCCGTCGCGCACCAGCGGAGACGAGATGACGCGGTAGTTACGGGCGTTGTTGGGATTCAGTCCGCCCGCCCGCCACCGTTCGACGCCGGTCTGAGGATTGTGTCCGGTGATGTAGCCTCCGCCGGAGACGACGATTTCCCGGCGGCCCCCCGTTTCCAGCAAGGCCGGGGTCGTGTAGGCATCGGGAGTTTCATTGAGCGCGTCTGTTGGCCGTTCCACCCGCCAGAGCAATTTTCCATCCGACGCGTTCAACGCCATGACGTACGAAGGATCGTCCGTTTTCATGCCGTGGAGGACCTGCAGCACCAGGGCGCCATCGAGCAGCAGCGGGGAGGAGCCGTAGCCGAAGTTCGTGCCGATTTTGCCGTAGGTTTTCTGGAGATCGAATTTCCATTTTTGGTTTCCGGCGAAATCGAAGCACGCGACCATGCCATTGCCGGAGGTGACCCAGACATGCCTGCCATCGGTGACCGGGGTGGGAGACGAGCCGTTATGCTTCATCTGCAACTGGTTTCCCTGATCGTACTGTTTGCGCCAGATCTCCTGCCCGGTGGCGCGGGAAAGACACAACAGCAGTATCTCCTGGCCGCCGGGACTGTTCATCGCGAGCCCGCGACTTTGCGCGACACTCGGGGCCGGCCGTCGGCGACCTGCGTTTGATTCGGCGGCAGGCGCGGGCTCAGGGGCAGGCTTGGCTTCGTCTTTCGACGGCGAGTTGAGAAAAATTCGTTCGCCCCAAACCATGGGCGACGAGCCACTCCAGGCCGGCATGGCCTGTTTCCATTTGACGTTTTGGGTTGGGCTCCAGGTCTCCGGCAGATTGCGCGCGGACGTGGTGCCGTCCCCGCGGGGGCCGCGCCAAGTGGGCCAGTCGGCCGCGGCCGACGAGTAGGCGATCAGGTTCCACGCGAGCAGGGCGAGGCCGGCAAAGGGAGAAAGGAGGGTGAAACGGCGGCAGGGAACGCGGTGATCTTTTTTCATAGTCGCTGCGAGGATGAGTGGGGACCGCTGATTGGAGGCGGCTCAGCGGAGGCAGTTCCGCCGCGCGCTTCGGGATTGGGTGCGATTTGTAAATCGCTGCGAGAACTAGCTGGCGGGGTCAAGCGCGCCCCTCTGCGATTCCGCTTTGGACTCCGGTAATCTTCCGAGTTGTCGGCGCGAGCGATTCGTCCACTTTGCGGCGATGCGAAGCTTTGGTCTGACCCCCGATGCCGTGCTGGCGCGCGAGGCTGCCCCGCGCAGTCTGCCCGCGATGTCGCCGTCGTTTGCGTTGGTTTACGGCGGGTTGAGCTTTGGCCTGGTGAGCGTTCTCGCCTATTCGATCTGGGCCTTTCGGTTGATCGAGCACACGGGCGTCATGTATGCGGCGATCGCGACGGTTTATATTGGACTGACCGGGCTCGCCCTGAGTCGGCTCGTATTGGGAGCGGCGAAACGTTTCCCGGCGCTCTTCGCCGTCGTTTTTTTGGCCTATGCCGTGGCGTGGTGCGTCTTCTGGTTCGGCCTCAAAGGAAAACATCAGGCAGACCTGATGGGGTCCGCGGTGGGGCTCGCTGCCATGACGTGGCTCCTCCATCGGGCCTTTGGCAAAAACGACGGCTTCCTGCTTTCGTTCATCGCGCTGTTTGGTTTGCACACGGCGGGCTACTATCTGGGTGAATGGCTTTATACGGCGGTGGGCGGGTCAAGCGGGCGACTGCTCTGGGGTGGGGCTCATGGCTTGGGCTTCGGCGCCGGGCTGGGTTACATCCTCCATCGCTGTCAGGAGCCGCTCAGAAACCGGGTGGCGCTTGCGAGTCAGGGCACTGCCGGTTAACTCCGCCGGTTGTGACGAATTCCGCCGCCGGGCCCCGGCTTCCCACTGCAGTGCAACGCGCGCCGTTTTATTACGGCTGGGTGACAGTGGGGATGGCGGCCTTGGCGATGGTGGCCACACTCCCGGGTCGCACGCAGGGCCTCGGCCTGATTACGGAGCCGCTGCTCAAGGACTTGGGCGTGGATCGCGTCGGTTTCGCGCAAATGAATCTTTGGGCTACGCTAATCGGCTCGTCCTTTTGTCTCGTGACGGGACCGCTGCTCGATCGATTCGGCGCGCGTTCGCTTTGTGCCTTGGTGACGTTCGCATTGGGCGGTGTCGTGCTCGCGATGAGCGGAACGAGCAGTGTTCTGCTCATGGGCGGGTTGCTGGTGTTGTCGCGCGGGCTCGGTCAAAACGCGCTCTCGGTGGTGAGCCTCACCCTGCCCGGACAATGGTTCGCCCGTCGCTTAAGTTTCGCGATGGCGATGTACTCGATCGCGTTGAGCATCGGGTTCATGGCGGCATTTCCGATCGTGGGGAGCGCCGTCGTTTCGGGCGGGTGGCGGCCGGCGTGGGCGACCATGGGTTGGTGCCTGATTTTGGCCGTGGCTCCGCTCGGGTGGCTGTTGGTGCGCCCTTCGCCGCCCCGGCGGGAGCTGGAGCGCGAGGGTGAAACCCTCCCCGTCGCAGGAGGCTCGTCTGGGGCAAGCCACGAGTACACGTGGAGGGCAGCGTTGCGGTCGCCGGTGTTTTGGATCTTCGCGCTGGCGAGTTCGGTTTATAACCTGATCGCCTCGGGCGTTGGGCTGTTCAACGAATCCATTCTCGCCGAGCGCGGTTTCGAGGCGGGAATCTATCATCGCAGTTTGGTGATCACCGCCCTGACCTCTCTCGTCGGGACTTTTC
>JBEENF010000368.1:0-4339 GCA_041192325.1 Verrucomicrobiota bacterium | reverse complement strand
AACTGGATCCGCTGATTGCGCTTACCTCAGGGGCGCTGGTCTGCGTGGTGCTTTTCTGGAGGCGATTCGAAAATCTGCTGCAAACCCTCAACCGCGGCGCGACGAACACCGTCCTGCCCATCGTCAACACGTGCGCCGATGTCGGCTACGGTGTTTCCATCGCGGCCACCAGCGGCTTCAAGGTGCTGAGTGACTGGCTGCTGGCCTTGCCGGGCAATCCGGTCGTTTCGCTCGCGGCGGCCACCGGTCTGATGGCGGGCATCAGCGGCTCGGCGTCCGGCGGACTCGGCATTGTGCTGGAGATCCTCGCGCCAAAATACCTTTCGCTCGGCCTCAACCCCGACCTTGTCCATCGGATCTCGGTCATGGCGGCGGGCACGTTCGACGCCCTGCCGCACAACGGGGTCATTATCACCACGCTGGCGGTCACGAACCTGACGCACCGCGCCGCCTACAAACACGTTTGGTGGGGCCATGTGGTCGCCACCGTGATCGCCGTTTTGGTGGTGCTTCCGGTCGGCATTCTCATTTACGGATAACGCGCCGTTTTCGCCCCATGTCGAAGAACTCGCGAGCCAAAGTCATCATCTCCTGTGCGATCACCGGATCGATTCACACGCCCAGCATGTCGCCGCATCTGCCGGTGACCTCCGCGGATATCGCCCGGCAGGCAATCGACGCTGCGAACGCCGGAGCGGCGATCCTGCATTTGCATGCGCGCAACGAGGGCGACGGCCGGCCGAGTTCGGACCCAAAGAGGTATCGGGAATTTCTGCCGCAGATCAAACAGGCGTGCGACGCGGTCATCAACGTGACCACTGGCGGCGGACTCGGGATGACGGTGGAGCAGCGCATGGACGCCGCGCTGCAGCTCCGGCCGGAGCTGGCGTCGCTCAACATGGGGTCGATGAACTTCGGCCTCTTTCCCGCGCTGGAGCGTTACAAAGAGTTTCAACATCCGTGGGAACGCGACTACCTGGAAATGACGCGCGACTTCATTTTTCGGAACACGTTCCAGGACATCGAAACGCTGCTGAAGCGACTCGGCGAAGAGGGTGGAACGCGCTTCGAGTTCGAGTGCTACGACGTGGGGCACCTCTATAATCTCGCGCACTTCCTCGACCGCGGCCTACTGCGCCCGCCCTTGTTCGTGCAGACGATTTTCGGCATCCTCGGCGGCATCGGCGCCGACCCCGACAACGTTTCGCACATGCGGCACATCGCGAACAAACTTTTTGGCGACGATTACGTTTGGTCACTGCTCGCGGCGGGCCGCCACCAGATGCCGCTGGTGACGATGGGCGCGATCATGGGCGCCAGCGTAAGGGTTGGTTTGGAGGACAGTCTTTATCTGGAGAAAGGCCGGCTCGCGCAGTCGAACGCCGAGCAGGTCACGCGCATGCGCGCGATCCTCGAAAATCTTTCGCTCACGATCGCCACTCCGGCTGAAGCGCGCGAGATGCTTGCGCTCAAGGGGAGCGCGCACGTTGGATTTTAATTATGAAACCACCTCATGAAATTCGTCGCGTCGCGATTGTTGGCGCCGGCGTCATCGGCAGCGGTTGGGCGGCCCATTTTCTGGCGCAAGGTCTCGACGTGGTCGCGACCGATCCGGCGCCCAAGGCCCATGAAGACATGGTGCAGCGCATCGATCGCATCTGGCCGCTGCTGACGCAACTCGGCCTCAAGCCGGGCGCCTCGCGCAGCCGGCTGACTTTCAACCCCACGCTGGAGGAAGCGGTGAAAGGGGCGGACTTCGTGCAGGAGAACGGACCCGAGCGCGATGAGTTCAAGCGGAGCCTCTTCAAAAAACTCGATGCGATCCTGCCACCGGACGTCGTCCTCGCCTCGAGTTCGTCCGGCCTGCTGATGAGTTCCATCCAGTCGGAGTGTCAGCACGCGGAGCGCTGTGTCATTGGCCACCCGTTCAATCCGCCGTATCTGGTGCCGCTCGTCGAAGTCGTGGGTGGTGCCCGGACCTCGCCCGAGGCGATCGCGGCCGCGATGCAATTTTATGCGGCGACCGGCAAGCATCCGATTCATCTGCGCAAGGAAGCCATCGGGCATGTCGCCAACCGCCTCCAGGCCGCCCTGTGGCGCGAGGCGATCCACCTCGTGGCCGAGGGTGTGGCCAGTGTCGAAGACGTCGATGCGGCGGTTCGACTTGGGCCGGGGCTGCGCTGGAGCTTCATGGGGCCGCACCTGACTTTCCATCTCGCGGGCGGCAACGGCGGCATGAAGCATTTTCTCGATCATCTCGCGGGCCCCGTCGGCACGTGGTGGGCGGATCTCGGCGCGCCCGTGCTCACGCCGGAAATACGCGCCATGCTGACATCCGGGGTGAACGATGAGGCGGCCGGACGCTCGATCGCGGAGCTCGAAGCGGAACGCGATCAATCCCTCTTGAAGCTGCTTCTGCGAGCCAAGCCCGTGGCGTCCTGATCGCGTGGCTGGCCGGGGGGCGGGGCCCAACCGCGTCAAACCGGAAGCGTCGCGCAAACCGTGGCCGGTTGTTTAAGCGGTTCGCGGTTGAGGAGTACCCCGGGCGGGCATTCCCCGGCAAGAAAACTTGAGGTTTCGAAGCGGCCCCGTAGCTTCTCGCGACTTGATCATAGCAAGCGCAGCCGAGTTCGCCCTCCTTTTCGCCCAGAGTGACGCATTCGAGTGGTCGCTCCCGGTGGCGTTGGTCATGGGGGGCGGCCTCGGTTTTCTGGTGGTCTGGGCGTTCACGCGGCACACCCGGCGGATGGCGCACGAGCAGGCCGCCGAACTGATCGAAGTGGCGCGGCGCGAGGCGGCGGTCGCCGCGGAGGAGATTAAACAAAAGATGGAGGCGGAGATTCAGGATAAGCGCGCGGAGCTTAACCGGGACTTCGACCGCCGGGAAATCGAGAGCGATGTGCGCCTGCGTGAAATTCGCGCCCATGAAGAGTCCCTCGCTTTGCTGGATTACCAACTTGAACAGCGGCAGGAGCGCTTGAACCGCGAAGGCGCGGCGGTGAAACAGGCGCGGGACGCCATGCGCGCGCTTTCCAAGAGTGTGCGGAAACGCCTCGAAGGCGTATCGCAGCTGGACGCCGACGAAATCCGCAAGCAGCTCCGCGAGGAAGTGGTGCTCGAATGCCAGGACGAAGTCCGCGCGCTGCGTCGCGCGACTTTGGAAAAGTCCGAGCAGGAACTGCAAAGCGATGCCCGGCGGATCTTGATCGCGGCGATGCAGCGCATGTCGACCAAGCCGAACAACGATCTCACCGCGACGATCATTCAATTGCCCAGCGAGGAGATGAAAGGGCGCATCATCGGGCGCGAAGGCCGCAACATCAAGGCGTTCGAAGCGGCCACGGGCGTCACTGTGCTGATCGACGAATCCCCCCAGATGGTGCTGGTGTCCTCGTTTGATCCCGTGCGGCGGGAAGTTGCCCGGTCCGCGCTCGATGCGCTGGTCAAGGACGGCCGCATTCATCCCGCTTCGATCGAGGAATTCGTGAAGCGCGCACAGGAGGAAATCGACTTGGTGACCACCCAAGCCGGCGAGGAAGCGGTCGCGAAGCTCAACATCAATGGCCTGCACCCCGAGATTATTAAGTTGCTCGGCCGGTTGAAGTATCGTTTTGCCTACAATCAGAACGCGCTCGATCACTCCGTCGAAACGGCGTTTCTGGCCTCGGTGATCGCCAGCGAAGTGGGCCTTAATCCGAACGTGGCGAAGCGCGCGGGTTTGCTGCACGACATTGGCAAAGGCGTGCCCGGCGAACTGGAGGGCAGTCATGCCATGATCGGCGCGGAATTCATCAAGCGCTACGGTGAAACCCCGATCGTGGTGAATGCCGTCGCCGCCCACCACGAAGAGGTGAAGCCGGAAACGGTTTACGCCGGGCTCGTCATTCTCGCGGACACGATTTCGGCCGTGCGGCCGGGGGCCCGCGCCGAATCGATGACCAGCTACATTCAGCGGTTGGGCCGCCTCGAAAAGCTGGCGGTGTCCATCGAGGGCGTGCAGCAGGCGTTTGCGATCCAGGCGGGACGTGAGATTCGCGTGGTCGTTTCTCCCCAGGAAATCTCCGACGATCGCGCCCGCGACATCGCGAAGGAACTTCGCGTGCGCATCGAGTCGGAGCTGCAGTATCCCAGCACGATCAAAATCACCGTCATCCGCGAGAGCCGGTTCACGGAAACCGCGACGTGAGCCGCGGGAGTTGTCGGCGCGTCGGGCCGGCACCCCAATCGCCGCCGGGCCGGTTTGCTGGATTTCTACTCGCTACCCGCTATCGTCTGCCCCCTAAATTTTCCCATGGCCGACCCGAAGATCCTCGAGACCTTTCCGAATCCCGCTCCGCAG
>JBEENF010000367.1:0-4351 GCA_041192325.1 Verrucomicrobiota bacterium | reverse complement strand
CCATTTCTTCGGATGCAGCCACACGGTTTTCAACCCCTCGCCGTAGGTGGTGTTGAGCAGCGTCCCTGCCATTTCGACGTGGTCGCCGCGGTCCTGCTTATCCGAGAGATTCCATGCCACGGCGCCGGCGGTGGCGAACGTCCGGCCGATCACCACCTCCACTGCGGGGCGGATCGTCTTTTGCCGGCCTTCCGGGGTCGCCGCCGCCGCGCGGAGCTGCCGGTCCGCATCGTGGGTCAACCACGAGAGCAGCGAGCGTTCGAACGTGGGACCGGCCGCCTTCGGGGCGGGATGCCGTTCGTCCCAAACGGTGAGCTTCTCGCGCGGGAGCAGCTCGAAATCCGTCTCGATCACCGGGGCGGTGTGGCCGAGTTTAAAATGTTTGTTCACGAACGTGTAGGCGGCGGAACGGGTCACGACGTTGTAGCCATGCGGATAATTTTCTCCACGCAACAGGAAGACATGGTCCTTCCTGCCATAGAGCGCATAGAGCTTCTGCAGATCGGGGAAGCCTTTCGTGGCCATTTCCTTCGTCCAGTCACCGGCGCTGTTCATCCCCTGCGGCCGGGGCGCCGCCAGCGCCGCAAACTCCACGTTGCCGGTGTTGACCCGCAACAGGCTGGCGCTTTCGCAGGTGCAGCCGCCCTGCATCGCCGTGCTCACCATCACGACGGGGAATGAAAGCTTGATGCGGTCGTCGATCGCGGCGAGCAGCATGCTCTGGGTGCCGCCGCCGCTCCCGCCCGTGATGGCCACGCGCTCCGGGTCCACGTCGGGCAGGCTCAGCAGGAAATCAAGGCCGCGAACGGCATTGAGCGTCTGCAGGCCCATGATGCTTTGCAGGTGCGACTCTGCCTGGGGGCTGTAAAGGCCCCAGTTCTCCGTCGTATTCATCTCCGGCCGCTGTTGGGCGAACTTGTGCACGACCGCGGCGGAGAACTGCTTCGAATCCGAATCGCTCAACATGTCCCACTGCCAGACGATGCAGCCCATCCGCGCGAACTGGCGGCTCATGGATTGGTAGTTGCTGCGTCCAGCGCGCTCAAACCGCTCCAAGCCGTCAGCTATTTCCTGCCTTATCATGGCATCGGGCTTCAGGAAGAAGCGGGCGTCCTCCCGGTGGCCGTGGGCGAACATCACGGCTGGGGCCCGTCCCTTGAGGTTTTTTGGACGGTAAAGGTTGCCCGTGACGAAAAACCCTGGGGCGCTCTCGAAATACACCTTCTCGACAGTGTATTCGCCGCAGTCGACCTTGCCGTGAATCACGGCGTTGAGGGGCGTCTTGGTCGGCATGGGCCACAGGCCCTCGGCCACCAGAATCTGCCGGCGCACGTAGTCCTTGCGCATGTTCCATTCGTCCAGCGAACTCGGCGCGTTAAACGGAAAATAGCCGTTCAAATCCTTGAGCGGCTGCAGGCGGATATCGCCAGCGCGGGCGCTCAGGGCGAAGGCCAGTAGCGCGGCAAAAAAAACGGGGAAGGGCTTCATGAGGATGGGGTGGGAATAAACTTGAGGTCGAAATATCGGCGCGCCTCCCGGGGCAGACGCGTCTTGCGGCTTCATTTCCGCCCAAGCGTCTAGTCCAGGGGAATGCGCCTGGACTGTGCCATCGGGGAGCATGAGCTCGACGGACTCATCGCGGTGTTTTATGGCCGTCCAACAGGGTTTTTATTCCGGCCGGAATGCGCCAGCCGGGGGCAATTTTGTGCATCGACGCTTTCAACCCAGCGAGAGCTTTCCACGCCGCTTCGCGCAATTCATGGCGAGACAGGCGCGCGCTTGTCCGCACCCCACGCAATTCCGCGCGCGAAGCGAGCTTCTCAAGCCGACGCGCCTGCTGGTAAGTGGGCCGACCCGCGCGAATCCTCGCCTCGTGCAAGAGGACAACGTTCGTTTCCACCAGCGAACGGTGAAGTACCCGTTGCGCCGCGATTAGCTCCCCGCGCTGCACCTTCTGCAATACCCACAAATGCTCGCAAAGAAAAGTGTCCGCCATGCGACACGCTTCCTCGTCCGAAATCCTAAACCCCGGCAACTCCTCCACGACGGCGGCGTAGAATTTCCCCCAGTTTCGTTCGCCCTTGAGGAAGCGGTACCCACCGCTCATAACGGTGGCCATATTATTCAAAGCCGCCAGCAAGGGAACCGCACCTTCACTCGTCAGCCGGGCTTCGAAAGCTCGCTGGGCCTGTTCCAATTTCTGCAACGGGACCAATACCAGATCCAGCTCGCCCTCACTAAACAGGGCCGTGACTTTGCTCACCTCTCCGGTGGCGGGACGGACCACCCGCAGGCAAAAGCGATGCTCGGGCAACGTTCGCTTCCAATCCAAGTCCTCCAAGAAGGCCGGATCATTCGTGACGACGTGCAGATCGATGTCTGACCACTGGTCGGCGGCCGCAGGATTTGCCGCTGCCCGCACCTGTGACCCGAACAAAACCGCGGCGTGGATCGTTTTTTCCGCCGCGATCCATTCGGTCACGGCAGCCAATAAACTTCGCCGGCCACGCGCTACCATGACCGCAACGAAATCAAGATCTCTGTTCCCTCCATACCCGGCCCGGCGTGAATTTCGCCCTGATGAAGACGCAGAATTTCCTTGGCCAGGAAGACCCCGAGCCGTCCCTGATTGGGAATACCATCTTCGACTGGTTCGGGCAGAATTCCTTCCAACTCCAGTTGTTTACCCTTGATCGATAGGAGTGCGGTCAACTCGGCGCGGGCGCCGGTGGAACGCAACTGCAGCGCAAGCTCACGTGAGCCAAGCTCGCCACGGTTTTCGGTAATCGTTGCAACAAGTGACCGGAGCGCGAATTCGAGCAGCTTCTTTGCCACGGAAAGCACCACGGGATCGGCTCCCACTTCCACGCGCAGACCCAGCGAATGTCCGATCGCCTGCACCAGCTCGCGAATGTCGACGGGTTCACCCGCTGTTTCGTGCAGCGTCTGCATCAGGCCAAGATTGCGGTTCAGCGCCTCCAGCTTCGCCACGTCTCCTTTCACCGTTTCCGTCAATGCGGCAGGCAGGGGTTGATCCACCGAACTGTGGCGGAAGGTCACCAAGGAAACGAGCGCATTGCCCACTTCGTGGCTTAACGTGAGCGCAAGTTCGCGCAACAGGTCGCGCCGGCTGGCGCGCTGGCGGGTGGCTGCATCGTGCAGCTCGCTGCTTGCCTCGCTCCAGAACGCCCACACTCCACCTGTTTCCGCCACGAGCCCGGCACTGGCGCGGAATGGCTGTCCGGCGGTGGGAGCCACACGGGTGATTTCCCCCGTGCGGCGGACCTGCCCCATCAGATCACGCACAACGAGGGGCAGATGCCGCGGCACGCTCTCATCCTTGGCTAGAACCAGAGTGCTCGGCAGATATTTCGCTCCCAGCAGCATCCGCTCGGACAGCTGGTGCAAGCGCGCAACTTGGGCGGACTTCGTGAGGAAATGCCGCAACAACCGGGCGAAAAAGACCGCGCGCAGGTGGTCCGAGTCATCGTAGGGCTGCCCGTCATCCCGCACGCCAAGCGCAATCAGCCCCAACAGCCGCCCGTTGTCGTGAACCGGCGCCAGCAACCGCGCCCCCCAGAGGGCGAGCCGATTCCGGACCGCCAACTCCACGACGGGATCTGCCGGGCTGTTCCAGTTTGTGCCGTCGATCACCGCGGGATGGTTTTCCAGAAAACCGACCAAGGGATCACTGGCCGAGAAGAACGACGTACCGCGATCGGCGCGAAAAGCGTCCGCTTCTTTTAGAAAGAATACCGCATGAGAAGCGCGGAGCAAGTAGCGGGACGCGCGCCGAAATTCCGCGATCAGCCGGTCACGACTCTCGAGATTTTCCACCGCGCCTTCCAGAAAATCCCACAAGTCGGCCGGATCCGCGGCGTGGTTGCGCACCGGGACCCGCGTCACTTCGGCCCGGCGCGCCTTGTCGGTCAGGAGCTCGACCATCGACTGTTTCTCCGCGAGCTCCTCGATCAAGGGCAGCAATTCGCGCAGGCGCGTGGCGCTTTCCTCATAGGAAAGATAAAGCCGTGCCCGCCCCGCGAGCTTTGCCTGCTCGAAGGGCAGGCTCCGCGGCTCCCCCACGTAAATCGTCGGACAACGGGCGTAGGCCGCGGGCAATGCATCTTCAGATACCGCGTCGAGCACGACCACGGCGCCGAAACTCGCCGCGGTGCCCGAAGGCAAACCTTGGGCTCCAATCCGGAACGCAAGGCGGCCGGAGGGCAATTGGCGCTCCCATGCCTCCGCAAGCGCGGAGTCCATGGTGGCTAGGATCACAAGGGTTGGCATGGAAAGGTGACGCGAAAGGTCGCGCCGCAGCCGGTCTGCGGCGCGTCGACGGTGATGCTTG
>JBEENF010000366.1:0-4360 GCA_041192325.1 Verrucomicrobiota bacterium | reverse complement strand
ATCATTGGACTGGCGAACGTGCCCCTGCGCCTGTGGCGAAGTTTCCGCGTGAGCAGCAAACCCGCGGTGGCCGAGCTCGAAGCAGTATCTTCCAAGTAGCGCATCCGCGCCGCGCTCAACCACCCGATGTTTCTTGTCATGCCTTGGATGCTGAACCGCGGCGCTGGGTTTTGGCTGTCGCTTGGCGCCGGGTGCGCTTTGACGATCATATGTTTCGTCCTTGCTGCGGTGATACTCAAACGGTTCGGCATCGGTTTACTGCCCTGAACAAGCGCACCCCTCCGTGTGCGCGCGCCCGCTCACTGACCGCGAGTGGTGACTCCGGAATGGGCCGCCCCGCGTTCACTTGATTTCCTCGACGCGGCCTTCCTCGCGCGCCCGCAATTCTTTCGACCGCGCGGCGTGCCCATAGAGCGCAACCGTGAAGGGCGTATCGGTCGTGCGGTACTTCAACTTTTTGTAACGCCCCGCCAGCCGCATGGTTTCCCGTTCCACCACCTGTCCTTCAACCACGACGGAGTAGACGCGGCCGGGCTCCAGGCTGCTCGAAACAATACGGTTGCCCGGGGGGAGCCGCCGATTGAACGCGTAACGGGCGCCGGAAATCTGAACCAACAAATTGGCCGCGAGCCCGCCCCTCGCCTCTCCCGCAGGAATATTGGCATCGAGGATCTCGAGCAAATCCCGGCCGCTGAGTTCCAGCATCACCAAGTCCTGGTCCCCGGGCAGGCTGCACTGCAACAGGTCCACGATGTCCACCGGTCCCGCGGGCAATGGCTGGTCGGGTGGAACCACGCGGTGATTGTAAAGCGCCACGTCGGTTCCGGTGGCGGCGCGCATCGCATCAGCGATCCAGTTACCCAGCCGCGCTTCCGTGCCGCTCAGGTTCATCGACTCCGGAGCAAAGGCGACGGGATGCGTTCGATAGGCAGTGAGTGAAACCGGGCGGCGGGGCTGCAACTTCGCTTCCCAGCCGGTTCGCCCGTGCTTCATCGCCACTTCCTGGGTCTCCGCCACTCGCCCGGAGAAAATACGCTGACCGCCCACGGAAATGTCGATCGCCTGGCCGACATCAAAGACGGCTGGATCAGGCCACATCGACACGCCATCCAAATTCTCGACTTCGAGACGCGCATCACGAGCGGTCGTGGCGTGGGCCTTCACTCTTCCTATTTTCCCCGGCATCGTGAGCGCGTCCACGGTAATCCAATACGCGCGGGGATGGAGCAGCGTATCCACTTCAAAGGTAAATGACTTTGGGTGAGCGATCCGTTGGTGGCGGGTAAGCCACGCGATCACCGGCGTGAAATCGCGAGCCACTCCATAATGGCTCTCCCCCGTTAACTCCGTAAATTGAACCGGACAACCCAGTCGCTGCATCCGCGCCACCCCGACAGCCACGCCGATCTTGTAGATGTCCTGATCTTTTTCGCCGCCGATCCACCAGAACGGCGTGTGTCCCGCGTTCGCTGCCAACCACCGGATGCTTCGCGCCGCGGCAAGTGGCGCCACGGCCGCAAACAAGCCGGGATGGTGAAAGGCCAGGTCCGCCGAGCCCGTGCCACCCATCGAGTGGCCGGTCAGATAGATTCGATCGTCGTCCAGCCGAAACCGGCGGCGCACGTCTTCGAGGACGCAAAGAACAGAATTTTCACCGGGGCCGCGATAATTGGTGTTCCCGCGGCCTGTCGGACACGCCGCCAGCACGCCAAATTTTTCCGCTGCCTGCTTCAGCCCGTCCTTCGCTGGATAATGTGCCTCATCATCGAAGAAGCTATTTTCGTTTCCGTCCGAACCATGGAGCGCAATCACCAGCGGTATGGCGCGCTCGGAGCGATAACTCGATGGCACATAGAGCCGGTAAGGTTGGTGGGAGCCATCCACGGGGGAACGGAAAGTCAGCCTCAAGTCCTGCCCGACCTCGGCGGCGCGGCCCCAGCCGAGCGTTAACGCCAGCAGCAACAACATCCCTGTGAAACCGCCGATGCCCGGACGCCCCGCTAAATTCATCAAACACCGGTTCCACGTGGGGAAAGTCACCCGAAATTTCATACTCTCGTCTGGGCTAACGGAGCAGTACGGTCAAAAACAACCGCGATCTTAGTTAGGGCATTGCGCCCCGCCCTTAAATTTCGGGTGGCAACTGCCACGCTAACGAGCCGAGATGGCGCTTACCGCAATGAGATCGGAGGCGCGAGGCAGTGTCATGTTTCCAGAGGCGAGCGCGTCGAACGTCGTGACACAGATATCCGACTGCGTCGCGAGATAGCGGGCGGTTTCATGCAACGCCGCGATAAATTTTTCGTCAGGATGCCCCGCGCGAAAATACTCCCACCAGTGGGTCACCAGGACGGTAAGCCGGCCCCGGGCGATGACTTGCTTGATTGAGTCCAGCATCGTTTCGAGCGGGCGGGTATGGGACAGCAAACACCCAGGATGACTCAGCAGCCGCGTCCGGCCGAACCGCCAATGCGGTTGGGCAAACAGCTTTTTCATGGCATAGCGGGGCCACCACGCGGGCGGTAGACGCCGCAACTCGAACCAGCCCGTTGAAATCACCGGAAACCGACGCGCCACCTCCTGGTAAGCCAGCCGCGAGAGCTTGTCGTGAGGAGCCACGAACGTGCTCACGTTGGCGAAACCCGCTTCGCGCATCCGCAGAGCCCCGTGTTCCAGACGGCGCACAATTTCGCCTCGGTCGGCCAGATCAAATTCGAAATAATCATGATGACAGCCGTGCTGCGCCACATTATAGCTGGGATTGTCATGCAGATAGTCGGTTAGCGCGGCATTACTGGCCAACGGAACAAATTCCGGCGTGCCCGGCCGACGCGCCAGAAGAAATCCTTCGCGGCGGCCATCCGGCAGTCGCACGTCGGAACGCACGTCCGGCACCACCGCCAGGTTAACCGGAAGACCCCGCTCGAGAAACGGGCGGTACAAACGCTCCAAACACTCGACCGGCGTCAGGGCGTTGGTGTCGTCGTCACGAATGATGACGTAGCGCATGGCGTTCCTCTTGCAACTGGACGTAGAGCTGCTTCATGCGACCCGCGAGTACCCGCGTGTCGTAGTCCGCGATCACGCGCGCCCGCGCGGCGTCGATGACCGCCGCGCGAATGTGCGAATCACGCATGGCGACATCGATCGATTCGAAAAATCCGGCCGGGTCACTCAAATCGAAAATCCAGCCGTTTCGCGCTTGTTCGATCAGGGCGCTCGCGCCGGAGGTCCGACTCGACACGGCTGGAGTGCGCGCCGCCCACGCTTCCAAAATTACCAGCCCGAAGGTTTCCGAAATCGACGGCAGAAGCGCGACCCGCGCCTCCTGCATCAGGCCGATGAGTCGCGCATCCCCGGGTGGAATCTTTCCCGTCAGTAGAATATTTCCTTCGACACCAAGTTCCTCGATGCGACGGCGCAAGGTTTCGCCGTAGGCCTCGTCCGTGCAGGGTCCGGCGAGCACGAGCAACACGTTGGGATGCCGGCGCACCAACTCGGGAAGCCGCTCAACGAGCCAGCCTTGGTTCTTAACCGGATCAATGCGGCCGACTGACAAGAGCACGGAGCGACCGACCACCGCCGGAAACGCTGCGCGCGCCGCTGCACGATGATCTATATCGTAGGCCCCTGCACCGACGCCGTGCGGCTGAACGATGACGCGACGGTCGGGATGCTCCGCGCTGAGCAACTCCGCCTCGCGGCGGTTACAGGTGAGGATTGCGTCCGCCTCCACCAGCACCTTTCGCGCGCGGAGCAATAATCCAAACGGCTTGCCCCACTCCCAGCCGTGAGCACGGGGCGAGTTGAATGTCCTGCGCATCGCTTCAGGCAAATCGTAAACGCCGCCGTGGACCGACACGACGAATGGAATATTCCTGCGGCGCGCCACCGTGAGGCCAATGCCCCCCACCCGCCCCAGCGCATGGGTATGAATTACGTCAAAACGCTCGCGCCAAAGGGTGCGCAGCAAGTCGAAGGACATTAGATTTCCACCCACCGCGATCATTTGCCGCCGCTGCTCCGGGGAAATGCCCCACACCGGTACACACGCGCGAAACCGCCGGACCTTGCAGCCCACGGCCGCCAGGGGATCGGGCACGTTGCTCGCCGAAATGGCGGGGCAATATACCACCGAGCCGATTCCCTCGGCCTGCAGGCTTCCGAAAAGCTGGTGGATCACCGTTTCGGTCCCCCCCCATTCCGCGGGGTTGTACTTTCTAAGCAGGTGAGCGATGCGCATGGATGTTATGGTACTCGTGATGGGATTTGTTGAGCCTCGTCCGCCGGTTCTTCCTCCGCGTCATCCCTATCCTCCATGTCCGGTTCTTCCGGGGAATGCCGCCGCGCGTAATACAGG
>JBEENF010000365.1:0-4370 GCA_041192325.1 Verrucomicrobiota bacterium | reverse complement strand
AGCAGAGCCGACCGAAACAAGGGGCCCCCCGCGAGATCGAACGGCTGCTGCAATTGCGCATCAAGCCATTGGCCGGCGCGAAGTTCCCGGTCCTGCGCCGGCGTGCTGGCTGGGAGCTCGCTCGTCGTGAGCTCAATGTCTCCCCCTTCGAGAATGTGCTGCACATCGCCATGAGCCCCAATCCGGATTCGCAGCGCTTCGTGCCTCCCCATGAGCAGCCTCAAAGCGCGACGCAAGGCGCCCAAGTTCAAGTTTCCTTTCAACCGCAGCGTCGTGGATTCCAAATAGGCCAGTGACGCGCCTGCGCTCATCTGGCTCGCATACCAAATTTCGCGCTGAGCCTCAGTGAGGGGCATGTCCATCCCCGCAGGTTCGGCTGACCGGGTGGCGGCGGTGTTGTTGTACATGTCAGAGTTTGTTCGTCAGGAGGGGGGATATAATCCTCGTGTTGGAATCGACTCGCACGGGTGCATCGACATCCCGCCACGAAGACAGTGTCACGGGAAACGATTGCGCGTGCGCGCCGTGGACCTCGGCCAGTTCGAGTGCGAGCGAAGCCAGCGAACCGCCGCTAGTGATCAATGGATGCGCCACCAAGACCAGCCAGTGATGCCCGCTTTCGAGCCGTAACAAAGTGGCGCGAAAGAGCGGTCCCGCGACGATATCAAATGGCCGGTCAACTTCATCGCCTGCGCATTCCCTGACACGGGCCAGGCGAACAGAAGCGTTGGCACCCGCAAAATCATACAACGGCAGTGGAACCGGCGTGGCCGCGTGCACAATTTGAATGGCGCCATCAACACTGAAAGTCGTGCGCAGCGCCGCGTACCGTTCCAAGATTCGCTGAATGGAGCGCTGGAGCTCAGCTACGTCGAGCGGACCGTCGATGCGGAGCACGACTTCTTCGTTGGGAATGGGTGCATCATTGACGGTCGTTCGTGTGATCCAGATTTTTTGTTGGGCTTCGGTCAGAGGCAATCGCACCTCGTTGCCCGCCGATCCATTCACCGGTGGCATGGAATTCGAGAGAGGAGATCTGTCATGCTTCGCGATTGAGTCGAGGTGAGCGGAGAGTTTTCCCAGCGTCACATACTCGTCACGCAATTGCCGAAATGTGAGGTCCGTCGCAAAATGCTTCGCCACGGCAACACTGGCCTGGGTCAGGAAAAGCGAATCGAAGCCAAGTTCATAAAAAGTCGTTTCGTCCTGCGCGTCGCCGAGCTTCACTCCCGACAATTCCTTAAAAATCTCCCGAAGCATGGTTAAAGTCCCCACACGCCCGCCATTGAGCTTTGCTAGGTTCGATGGCGTGTCGGCGGGCCTGGCATATTCGACAAACGTCGCCGCGAGGCGAACAGTGGAGGCAGGTCTAGCGTCGGAAGTTTCACCGCTGATCGGGGCGCGCCCGGGCGCCGTCCAGTGGCGCTTTCTTTCGAACGGATAACCCGGCAACGACAGTATCCGCCGGGTTACGTGCGCGTGTACTCCCTGGCGCCACTCCGGAAGCACTCCCGCGATCCACAGTTTCCCCAAAGCTGCGGTGAGCACTATCTCGTCACGGTTTTGCTTTCCGATGCGACCCAGCGAAGTGATCGTTGTGAGGGACTTCTTTGCCGGGGTGGCACTTCGTTGCACGAGAGCGGCAAGAGTTTCGCCCGGTCCGACTTCGAGCAGAACAGACACCCCTTGTTTCGTTAGTTCTGCGATGCCATCGGCAAAGCGGACCGTTCCGCGGAGATGGGCGACCCAATAGTCGGGGCTGATCGCCTGTTCCGCTGTAATCCACCTGCCCGTAACGTTGGAGATCCACCTCTGTTGTGGCGCCCGCAGCGCAATACGCGCCAGTGTTTCGCGAAACGGCTTTAGCACCGGCTCCATCATGGCCGAATGAAAAGCATGGGATGTCGCCAATCGCTTAAAGGTAATGGCGCCTGCGGTTAGTTTCTGTTCCAGAGCCTCAATCTCGTCGAATGGTCCGGAAACGACGCAGAGACCCGGGGCGTTAACTGCCGCAAGCGCCAAATTCTGATTGAGCCACTCGGCCAGCTGTTGTTCCGGCAGCCGTACCGCCACCATGGCTCCGGGCGGCTGCGCCTGCATGAAGCGGGCGCGCTCTACGACCAGGGTCAGCGCGGTTTCGAGGGAAAAAACGCCGGCGAGACATGCCGCCACGTATTCACCCAGACTGTGTCCAATCATCGCCTGGGGGCGAATGCCCCAACCGATCCAAAGTTGCGCGAGTGCATGCTCGATCACGAACAACGCCGGCTGCGTGATTCGCGTCTCGTTCAGCAGCACGGCCGCGCGCTCCGCAACCGTGGGCCCCGGGGTGCTCGATGGAAACAGTACGTCGCGCAAATCCAATCCCATGAGCGGCGTCAGAATTTCGCAGCTTTGGTCGACCTGCGCGCGAAAGGCCGATTCGCGTTCATAAAGATCCCGCGCCATGTTGAGCGTCTGTGCGCCCTGCCCCGGAAACATGAAGGCAACCTTCTGTCGCTCAGCACCATCGTCGCCCGTAAAAACACGATCCTTGTCGCGGGATGCGATGGCACTCAAGGCGTCTGCAACATCGCGGCAAACCAGAGCGCGCCGGTGACTAAAAACCTTGCGCCCGGTTTGCGTCGTGAACGCCACGTCGGCGAGATTTACGTCCGGGTTGCTCCGCAGGTATGCGGCGAGATTGTCCGTCGCGGCCTCGAGCGCTGCGGTGGAACGCGCCGATAGTACCAGCAACTGGGGAGAACGAACCGGGCTCGACGCTGAAAGCACGGGACTTTCCTCAAGCACGACGTGCGCATTCGTTCCCCCAATGCCGAATGAACTGACCCCGGCGCGACGGGGCTGCGTTCCCGGGGGCCACGCCCGGAGCCTGTTGTTCACAAAAAAGGGACTGTGCGCGAAATCAATTTTGGCATTCGGTTTTTCGAAATGCAGGCTCGGGGGAATCTCGCCATGGTGCAGGGCGAGTACAGTCTTGATCAGACCGGCGATGCCGGCGGCAACATCGAGGTGACCGATGTTGCTCTTCACCGAACCGAGGGCGCAGTGCGCAGCAGTCCCTCTGCGTGGGCCAAACGCCTTCGTCAGGCCGGCGACCTCGATCGGATCGCCGAGCGGCGTGCCAGTGCCATGCGCTTCCACGTAGGAAATCGATTCCGGCGCCACCCCCGCTTCAGATTGAGCCAGCGCGATCACTTCTGCCTGCCCATCTATACTTGGAGCGGTAAACCCAATCTTGGCGGCCCCATCGTTGTTGATCGCAGTTCCTTTGATCACTGCGTACACATGGTCGCCTGCCGCCAGGGCATCGCTGAGCCGCTTGAGCACCACCACCCCGGCGCCGTCGCCCAGCACCGTGCCGGTGGCTTTCGCGTCGAAGGCGCGGCAGTGTCCGTCGTCGGAAACAATGCCGCCGGCGAGATGATGCTGTCCGCGATTGGCCGGATACGTGATCGACACGCCCCCGGCGAGGGCGACGTCGCACCGATATTGCAGCAGGTTTTGCGCGGCGAGACACACCGCGACGAGCGAGGTCGAACACGCCGTCTGCACATTGATGCTGGGACCGCGCAAATTCAGCTTATAGGACACGCGCGTTGTAACGAAATCGCTCGCGTTCAAGAGCATCGTCGAGAAAAGCCCGAAGTCTTCGATCAGGCCTTTGTTGGTCAGGATGTTCGTGAACAAATAGGTGTTCATGCTCGCGCCGGCGAAAACCCCAATAAGTCCCTCAAACGTCTCCGGATTACATCCGGCATCTTCCAGCGCTTCCCATGAACATTCCAGGAACACCCGCTGCTGCGGATCCATTAGTTCCGCTTCCCTGGGATTGATGTTAAAGAAAGCCGCATCGAACCATTCCGCATTTCGCAGGACAGCCCGCGCTTTGACGAAACGCGGATCGTTGAGTTTCGGCGGATGTTCGAGCGGCAACCACTCCACTTCGTGATCGTTGAAAAAAGTCACCGCCTCCACGCCATTCCGCAGATTGCGCCAGAACTCCTCCAGGTTCTGGGCCTGCGGAAAGCGGCCAGCCATGCCGACAATCGCGATGCTCTCTTCAGGCGGAGAAGTGTTCATGCCGTTTCCTTCGCCAGCACCGGACGCCGGCGGGTAATAGTCGCCTGCCTCCGCCGCGTTCTCTCCTCGATCCTTTGATGGAAGGGATCCGGGCCAGCGGGGGTCGTCTGCTGGTCATCAATGAATCGCGCCAGGGTCCGTATGGTGGGATACTGAAAGAGTTTCAAAACCGGAACATCGACCTCCAACGTCTCGCGCAAGCGGTTCTGGACCTGTACGACTTGCAGCGAATGGCCGCCGAAATCGAAGAAGTTGTCGTCCACACCGAGCTTCTCGACTCGTAGTAC
>JBEENF010000364.1:0-4392 GCA_041192325.1 Verrucomicrobiota bacterium | reverse complement strand
GCTCTCGAGTTTGTAATTGAAACCCACCCGCGGCGAAATCGTTGCGTTGCCGTCATTGGTCGTGTTGCTGCGGATGCCAAACGCGCTCACGAACCGCTCTTCGCTGTAGTTGGCGGTGGTGGGAATCGTGGTGGGGCGCTCGGGCACGTAGGGCACGTCGAAGCGGACGCCCGCCATCACCGTCAGGCGCGAGTTGGGTTTCCAACTGTCCAGCGCGTAGGCCCCCAGCGTGGTGTAGGTGAATTGCGCATACGCATCCGCGGCCGTTTTGCCGGGCGCAAGCACCGTCTGCGTCTTCGAGGCGCCGGTCCCCGACAGCCAGCTCGCGAGCGTGGGAAAAGTATACGAGCCAAACGCGTTGCTGATAAAATTATTTTCGATGCGGGTTTGCTGGTATTCGGCGCCCGCGACAAAATTATGGTCGCCCCAGGAATAGTCGCCGGACAGCGCGGCGTTCCGCGTCTTCGTAAACAGCTCGTTGGCCTGCTGGACATTGTAAGTGCCCAGGTTGAGCGTGGCATTCTGGACCGTGACCCCGTCGGTCACCCGCACCGCCGTCAGGCCCTGGATGAAAATCGACGGGAAAGATTCACCGCGTGGCCGGGCGGAGCCGTTGTATTTGCTGTCGGAAAACGTCGCCTCGGTGCGCAGATTCGGCGTCCAGCGGCTGAAGAGTTGCGCGGTATAGCTGTCCGTCTGCCGCGACTGATCGTACCAGAAATTGCTGAGCGAAGTGTTATTGCCGCCGTAGAACTGAAAGATCGGATTCAGGCCGCGGAGCCGGCGGTAGCTGAGGCTGAGCCGGTGCGCGTTGCTGATGTTCCAATCGAGTTTGCCGAGGTAGGTTTTCTGGCTCGCGAGATTCTGCGCGCCGTCGAGGTCCCCGGGTTCGTAATTGAACGTCTTCGCCCGCGCGATGATTTGCGTCACCTGGGCGGCATTGAGCGTCTGGTTGAGGGACGGGGGCGGCGTTTGGCGGCGGAAATCGTCATAGCTCAGGAAGAAAAATAGCCGGCCCGGCACGATCGGCCCCCCGAGGGTGGCTCCCAGCGTGCGTTCGCGAAAAATTTCCCGCACGTCCGTGATGGGATGCTTCGCCCGCATCGATTCGTCGGTGTACTCCGTGTAGAACATGCCGCGAAAGCGGTTGGTGCCGGACTTCGTGACGGCATTGATCAGGGCGCCCGTGAAGCCGGCGCGGCGCACATCGTAAGGATTCAATTCCACGGAAACCGCTTCCAGAGCCTCGAACGGGATCGGGCTGCGCTGCGAGCTAAAGCCGTTTGGATTCAAACCGTAGGAGTCGTTGGTCTGCACATTGTCGACGAGGAACGAGTTGTAGCGGTAGTTCTGGCCTTGGGCCGACATCTCGCCGTCCTGCGACAGATTCAGCAGGACGACACGCGAATCGAGTTGCGCCAAGTCCTGCACGTTGCGGCGGACCGAAGGAAGGTTCTCGATGTCGCGGCTGTCGAAGGTCGAGCCGGTGCTAATTTTCGCCGTCTCGAACACCGTCGTCGCGCGGGAGCCCGCCACATTGAAAGCCGCCATTGTTACCACCGGGGCTCCGCCCAGGACGACATTCAACGCCTCGGCCTCGCCCAAGGCGAGATTGACCTCCCGGCGCGTTTCCTCGGGCAAAGGCGCGGCCGCGACGATGACCGTATAAGGTCCACCAGGACGCAGTCCCGATATCGCATATTGCCCGTTGGAGCGGGTTACGCTGGCCGCCCGGGTGCCGGACGGCTCATGCACGACGGTGATGGCGGCCCCGGCGACCGGCTTGCCCTGCTGGTCGGAAACAAAGCCGCTGATGGATGAGGTGGTGACGCCCTGGGCGGCGAGAGGGCGGGAAAGAATGCAGCCCAGGAAAAAGGCCCAAGCGAGAAGATGGGTGAAACGGCGGTGGTTCATGGTAGGGTGGCTGAAGGAAAAAAAATGCCGCACTCCACGGGGAGTGCGGCGCAGGTAAATCACGTTACAGACGCTGCTTTAGAAGCGGACCCGCGCTCCGAACTGGATGCGCCAGCGCGAGAGTTCATTGTTGGGCGTCGCGACGACGGGGGCGACGAAGGCCGCTCCGGTCATCTGCAACTGGCCCGCGGCGTTGTAGGTGGCGTTGCCAAAATTCGACACTGCGAGCAACTCGTTGTCGCCGGAGCCCGTGATGGTCTCGGTGTACCCAAAGAGATCCTTGCTCAGCCACGCGCCGAAATTGACGAAGTCGGCAAAGACCTCGACCTCGGCGTTGCGGAAGCCCAGCGGCAGGGTCTGACCGATGTGCAGGTCGAGCCGGTTGGTCCACGGCACGGTAAACCCGTTGCGGGGCGCAATGCTGCCTTTGTACTTTTGGAGCGGCGAACCATCAATGAAGGCGAGATACGATGCGGCGACCGCCGGATTGAGCCCGGCGAGCACCGGGTCACCCGCGCCGGTGGGTACGTAGATCAGGTCATTGGCCTGCACGCCGTCGCCGTTGAGGTCACCGCTGTAGACGTAGCTGTAGGGATTGCCGGTTCGGCCATCGTAAAGGAGGCTGATGACCGTCTTGGCCTTCTTGAAGAACTCGAACTCGCGGGCCAGGTTGAACTGGACGCGATTCTTTACCTCGAACGAAGAACGCGAAAGCTCAGGCGTGTTCTGGTTAAAGATCGGGTTACGGTTGAACAACGAGCCCGCCACGGTTTCGCCGAGGAGGAGGGTATCCTTGGAACGGCCGCGCGTATAGGTGGCGGTGTAGCTCCAACGATTCTTCATGGGACGGGAAAGCGACATCGAGAGATAGGCGCTGCCACCCCGGCCTACGTTGCTGACCTCATAGACATTCGAGAATTCCGGGTGCAAGGCGTTGGCCGCAGTGCTGACGGAGCCGGCGAACAATTGCCGGCCATCGCTGCCGGTGCGGGTCTGCCGGATGTTGAGATCACGGACGAAAATCGCCTTGTCGACGACCGTCACCACCGCCTCGGCCGACAGCATGCTGTCCAAGAAAGGCAGCTTGTGGTCGACCGCCAGATTGCTCCGCCAGACGGCGGGAGGGCTCAGCTTGTCCCGCATCAAGTTGATGACGGGGCGACCGATGGTGGCGCTGGCGACCTGCCCGATCGGATTTTTCGGATCGAAACTGGACTGGAGGTAGTTGCTCAAGGTCGGAGCCGGGGTGGCCGCCGAGTTGAGCGTGGTGATCTGGGTGCGGCCGATGCCAGGATTACCCCAGGAGTTGGACGCCAGCACCCACGGGATGCGCCCGAGGAAGTGGCCGGCCCCGCCGCGAATCTGGATGGTCCGGGCGTCGTCCAAGGCGAGATTGAAGCTGAAGCGCGGCGAAACGGAATTCGAGCCGTCCACCGTGCCATCGTTCGCCACGCCGAAGACGTTACGGAACAGTTCATTGCGGGGCGGCGGTGAGCCGCTCGTGGTGAACAAATCGTAGCGCAAGCCGAACGTCACGTTCAGCCGCGGATTCGCGTCCCACTTGGCCTCGCCGAACACGCCGTTGATGGCGAAGTCGCTCACATCCGCCGGATTGGTGCCGGTGACATAGTAGTTGCGGATGAAGGCGGAAGGCGTGTCCGCGGCGAAGGCGGCGGGGTTCGCGTAATCGAATATTCCATACGAGGAACCGCGGAACAAATTGTAGAAATCGCTCTGCTCCCGATCGTAGCCACCCTTGAACGTGAACTTGTCCCACAGGTACTCGCCGGAACCGCTGAAGCTTTTGGTCTTAACCGAAATGACGTTGCCATGGCGATTGAGTTCGGTGCCGAACACCAGGGCGCCATTGGTGATGCTGGCGCCGCTGGAGGCGGTGCCGCCCACATTGTAAACGTGGACCTCGGGAAAAGCGATCGGGGTGGGCGTCTGTTGCGCATAATCGTTCTGCGCATAGCGGAACTGCGTCTTAAAATCCGGCGTCCACTGGCTGAAGAGTTGTCCGGCCCAGACCTCTTCGGTGCGCGCCTGAGTGAAACGGTTCGAAGACAGGTTGGTCGCGTAAGTGGCGTTGGCGATGCCGCTGCCGCTCACGGCATTCTGGGTCGTGCCGACGCTGCCACCGTACTTGTATTTACCCGAATCCGGGAGCGCGCCCTCGGTCTTGTTGTAGCGGACAGAAAAGCGCTGGGTGCTGGAAATATTCCAGTCCAGTTTGGCGAGTCGCTTGTTGTCGAACTGTTGCACCGCGGCCGTCTTGCCCATGAGGGTGCCGAAGTCGTAACTGCTGCCTGCGGGCGAAGCCTTGATCGCGGCGAGGCGGGCGGTGATTACGGCCATGTCGGCGACCCCTTGCGGCGTCCCCGTCGGATCGAGGCCGGCCAGGTCGGAGGTCACCGAGTCGAACCGCTCATAGTTCATAAAGAAGAACAGACGATTCGGAATGATTGGCCCACCCAA
>JBEENF010000363.1:0-4436 GCA_041192325.1 Verrucomicrobiota bacterium | reverse complement strand
TCTCCCGCGGGTGCGTGGAGAGCTCATAAAAATACCGGCGCTGAGTAGTTGCGGCTGCGGTGATCGGCGATTGATTTGAGCGAGCCCCGTCCGTGACATAGCGTCGCGCCCGATCAAATCTCGAAAGCTCAAACTGAGATGAACTCCATTACCCGCCGCAGTTTTATGAAAGGTTCGCTCACGGTTGGAGCAGCCGTTTCTCTTCCTGGCACGTGGTCGGTGCAAATGGCCTCCGCGGCGGGCGCGTCCCGCAGCGCTAACGCCGGCCCGGGGATCATCGACACGGATATCCACCTGTTCGAGTGGCCGTATCGGAAACTAAAGTATGGCGACAATACTCGCGCGTTGGTGGCAAAATTGCGCAAGCACGGCATCACCCAGGCTTGGGCGGGCAGCTATGAGGCATTGTTTCACAAGAATGTCAGCGGAGTGAATGCGCGTTTGGCGGCGGAGTGTCGGAACAACGGCGAGGGCATGTTGCTGCCGTTCGGCACGGTCAATCCGGCCTGGTCAGATTGGGAGGAGGATCTGCGGCGGTGTCACGAAGTGCACAAAATGCCGGGAATCCGGCTGTATCCAAGCTATCAATATTTCGACCTTGGGGCGCCGGAATTCGCGCGGCTGATCAAGCTGGCGGGCGATCGGGGCCTGATCGTCCAGATCGTGGGCGAAATGGAGGAACCGCGTGTCCACCATCCCAGCCTGATCGTGAGCGAGCTAAATCTGACCGGGTTGGCGGCGGCGCTGAAAGCTGCGCCCCAAACCAGGGTCGAACTGGTGCATTTCTCTCCTTTTATCTTTATTTCCGGAGGCCAAGTTTCCGAGAAAGCCCGGCAGCAGGTGCTCCATGAAACTCAGGCGATGATCGACATCTCCCGGCTCGAGGGGAACGGCATTGTTGGCCGGGTGCTGGGAATCGATGAGCCCCTCGGAATCTCGGCCGTGGGAAAGATTCCGCTCGAGCGCCTTCTGTTCGGTTCGCATGCGCCTTTTTTCCCGGTGGAAACTTCCATTATGCGCTTGTTCGAGTCACCGCTGTCCTTGCCGCAAATGCAGGCGATTATGGAGGGCAACGCGCGCCGCTTCCTCGGGTCGGCCAAAGGCGCCTGAATCTTTTTGGCGCCATGAAGCCAACCGATTTTGCGCTAAGTCCTGCCGGGTACGGGCTGCCTACGCGGGAAGAGCTGGTGGCACACCGCATTTGGGATGCCCATTACCATGGGTTCTTCGGGGCGGGAGTTCCGCAGCATTATGCGACCATGTTTTATGTCGAGCGCATGGGTATCGAGCGCGTCATCGCGCTCGATATCGCAGGCGGCTCGGGCGCACGGTCCCGGGGATCTGCGCAGCCGTTTCTCACCATCGACGACCAGCAACGGGAGATTCTCGAAAAGGAACGCGCACGGGTCTCCGGGATCATACGGATCGATCCCAACCGGCCCGAAAATACGCTCCAGAAGATGGAGCAGTGGATTCGTAATGGCCCCTGCTTTGGCATTAAGTACGCCGGCGGCAACGACGGGGTGACGTGCAGCCATCCCAACAACGATGCGATAATCGAGCGATGCAAAGAGCTGCGTGCGATCGTCTACATACACACTTGGCTGAAGGTGGGCGGCTCCCCACGGCGGCCCGGCGGTGGGAATGGCGGGGGAGAAGCCACGCCCATGGACGTCGCGATTTTAGCCAAGCGGTTCCCGGATGTGCCGATGATCTGCGGCCACTCCGGTGGAGATTGGGAAATTGGCGCCCGCGCCATTCGGCCGCATGAGAACGTTTATTTTGAGTTTTCCGGATCCGACCCTCATTCCGGCCAGGTGGACTATGCGGTGAACGAGTTGGGCGTGGATCGCATCGTGTGGGGCGGCCACGGGCCGATGAGAAGTTATGCGACCGAGTTGACGAAGGTGTTCGATTCCGACCTCACGCTCAGCGACCGCATGAAGGTCTTGGGCGGCAATGTTCGTCGGCTTGCTGCGCCGATCTTCAAGGCCAAGGGTTACGAAATGGCTCCGTAGGCGTCTCCTGAAGCTGATCGCCCGGCTTTGCCCTCAGTGGCCTGCGAAGGGCGCCGGTTGCACTACGCAACGTGTGGATCACAACGCAGAATGATCTTCCCGATATGTTCACTGCTTTCCATCAAGCGATGGGCGTTTGCTGCTTCGGCTAGTGGAAATGTTTTGAATACGCCGGCCTTGATTTTTCCGGCGTGCAACAATGGCCATACTTCCCGCTCCACCTCAGCTGCCAGCAAGGTTTTGAACGCGTCGTCCCGTGATCGCAGCGTACTACCAGTCACCGAGAGCCGACGAGACATCACTCTTGGAATGTCGAGCTCGGCCTTGCTGCCCTTCATCGCGTTGATGAAGACCAGCCGGCCCTCGGGTCGAAGGAGCCGCACGTTTTTAGGGACGTAATCTCCGCCCACCATATCGAGAATTACGTTCACCCCTTCGTCTTTGAGCGCCACTTCGAAATCGTCGCAACGATAGTTAATGGCGCGATCCGCCCCGGCCTGTTCACAGGCGCGGCATTTTGCGGCGCTTCCCGCGGTCGCGAACACGCGCGCGCCAAACACCTTCGCCAGCTGGATGGCCATCATTCCGACTCCGCTGGAACCGCCATGCACGAGGAAGTTTTCCTCGCGCTGCAGCCGCCCGCGTTGAAAGACGTTATGCCAAACGGTGAAGACTGCTTCCGGCAGAGCAGCAGCGTCGGTGAAGCTCCATCCGGGCGGAACGGGCAGGCAGTGATCTTCCTGCACGCACGCGTACTCCGCGTATCCGCCGCCAGACAGCAACGCACACACTGCGTCCCCGCGTTTCCAGCGGCGTGCCGCGGGATCGCAGGATTCGACCACGCCCGATATCTCCAATCCCAAGATGTCGGGCGGCACACCGGGTGGGGCGGGATAACGTCCTTCTCGTTGGGAAATATCCGCCCGATTTACTCCCGCCGCCGCCACGCGGATCAGGACTTCACCTTTGCGAGGCGCCGGAACAGGGCGTTGTTGGAGCGACAGCGTCTCCGGCGGACCCGGATTGGCGATGACGATCGCGTGCATGGTGGAGAACGGGGGCGGGGGGTAAACAACGCCGGCCGGGTCGTGCGAGAGAGCAATCGTCGCTGAGCCGTTAGGGCTTGGCCTGCCGCACGAACGACACCTCAAACGTCTGCTGCAGCGATGGCTGGGTGTATTGCCCGTTTAAGCGGTTGGAAGCGGGATCATGGAACAACACGTATGTTGCTCCCGGATACCCCACATCATTGAGCTCAACAAAAACCTGGAGGCGACCGCCACCTTCATGCCAAGCGGCGCGTGAGACATGGATGGATTTTGGATTGAAGTAGCTCGCGTCGAGCACACCGCCGTTGGCGCCCGACCGAATTTCGAGAATATAGCCTCCGTCCTCGCGCACCCAGCGGCCGTAAACCTTGCGGAGAGAATCAGGCGCAGTCGCGACGGCGCCGGTGGACGGGGTCGTCGTCACCGGCGTGGGCTCCGGATTCACGTCAGCCTTGTTGCAGGCGGTCAGCGCGAGGGCGCACGTTGCGAGCGCCAGCCCCGCCATGGGGCAAGGGGAATTACGGGAAAATAAAGGCATCACCGAGAGTGGGGGCGGGGTTGAGCCCTTGGCAAGAAGGGCGCGAAGCCGGCGCCAATCGGGGAGACGGGCTTACGGCCCGGCCATTTTTTCCCAGCTGGTGCGCAGTTCCGGGTGGGTCTCGCGCAGGATGGACGCCACCCTGGCACGCTCTTTGCCGTCGAGGTGAATGTATCGCGAATCCGGATCTTCTGCTTTCAACGCGCTGGCGAGGCGGTGATAGACCCGCTGCTTGAGCGCGGCGGGTAAAGCCAGAAACATTTCGGAATAGATCATATAGCTGCAGCGATTCCGAAAAAGCTTGCCGGTGAGATCCAGCTCGCGGAGCGACGCCCCTTCGCCCGTGCGGATGGCGCGCGAAAGAAAAGCGCGCTGAAAAGCCTCATCCCCGATGAGGGACGGGAGTTCCGCCGCATCCTTAAAGAGAAGGGCATCGACGATCGCCCGGGCTTCGCTTTCGAACACGCTTTTCACGCTGTCGTAAACCAGTTCTTCAGTGACCGCTTCCTTGAAGTCGCGCTGCAGACCTGCCTGGTAGGTGAGCATGCGACGACAACTGAACGCCGCATGCGTGAGGGTATTTTGCATTCCCAGCTGATGCTCGAAGATCAGCAACGCTACGATATCGCTCCCGGGCCGAAGGTAGCGATCGGTGGAAAAGAATTTTGAGAGGTCGGTGACGTTGGCGCCTTTGGCGGCGTCGAACACCAGTTCCCCATTCTTTTCCGATCCCACGATATTTCCCCGATGCAACTCAGAGCCATGCTTCCCGGTAACGTACCAGCCGCCCCAGCGTTCTGCGAAGGGGGTATGATCGTCCACCACTTGTGA
>JBEENF010000362.1:0-4438 GCA_041192325.1 Verrucomicrobiota bacterium | reverse complement strand
TTGGGTGCCGAAAAGAGCGGAGGACGCCAAAAAGGATCCGAACAGCATCTCCGAGGCGGACCGCGATTATTACCTGGAAAGAATGTACCCCGCGTTCGGCAATCTGTGCCCGCGCGACATTGCCTCGAGAGCGGCGAAGCGGGTTTGCGATGAAGGTCGTGGCGTGGGCCCCACGGGCCTGGGTGTTTACCTGGATTTTTCCGACGCGATCCGCCGCCTGGGCGAAAACGCGGTGCGCGAGCGCTATGGCAATCTTTTCGACATCTACCACGAGATCACGGGAGAAAGCGCCTATCACACGCCCATGCGTATCTTCCCGGCCGTCCATTATACCATGGGCGGTTTGTGGGTGGATTATAATCTGATGTCGAACGTGCCGGGGCTGTTTGTGCTCGGTGAAGCCAATTTTTCCGATCACGGCGCGAACCGACTGGGCGCCAGCGCGCTCATGCAGGGGCTGGCCGACGGCTACTTCGTCATTCCGTATACCGTCGGCGATTACCTGGCCTCGCAGAAGCCCGGGTCACGTCCGAACGCGGATGGTCCGGAATTCCTGGCGGCCGAAGCGGCGGTGCGGGCAATGACCAATCGTTTCCTGGAAAACAAGGGCCGGCATCCGGTGAGTTACTACCATAAACGCCTGGGTAAGATTTTGTGGGAGTTTTGCGGCATGACGCGGAGCAAAGCGGGCTTGGAAAGGGCCCTGCAGCAGATCCCGGCCCTGCGCGAGGAATTTTGGTCGGACGTTCGGGTGCCGGGCTCGGCTGACACCATGAATCAATCCCTGGAGCAGGCCGGCCGGGTCGCCGACTTTATCGAATTGGGAGAGCTGATGTGTCTGGACGCGCTCACGCGCGAGGAAAGTTGCGGCGGACACTTTCGCGAAGAACACCAGTATCCGGATGGTGAATGCAAACGTGACGACGAAAAATTCGGGCATGTGGCGGCGTGGGAATTTCAAGGCGTCGGGAAGCCGCCGGTCCGCAATGTTGAACCGTTGAATTACGAAACCGTGAAGATGAGCTTGCGGAACTACAAGTAACGCGCCGTCCGTCCGGGCCCCTCCATCTTCCCAGCCAAATTCTCCTGCCATGGTCGCCGAAAACACCGCTCAGCCTTTCAGCATTACTCTTCGCGTCTGGCGCCAGGCCGGTCCCACTCAACCGGGCAAGTTTGTCGATTACGCGGCGCAGAACCTTAGCCCGGAGATGTCGTTTCTCGAGATGCTTGACGTGGTTAACGATGAGTTGACCACCAAGGGCGAAGAGCCGATTGCCTTTGCCCACGATTGTCGCGAAGGCATTTGCGGCACGTGCTCATGCACGATCAATGGCAAACCGCACGGTCCGGGGCGCGGCATAGCCACCTGTCAGCTTTATATGCGGAGCTTCCGGAACGGCGATGTTCTGGTCGTGGAGCCTTTCCGCGCCGAGGCGTTTCCTGTCGTTAAGGATCTGGTGATCAACCGGAGTGCGTTTGATAAGATCCAGCAGGCGGGCGGCTTCATTACGGCGCGAGCGGGATCCGCTCCGGAGGCGAATTCGTCGCCCGTGCCAAAGCCTGATGCCGACCTGGCGATGGACGCGGCGACGTGCATCGGTTGCGGCGCGTGTGTCGCAGCCTGCAAGAATGCGAGCGCGATGCTTTTTGTCGCGGCCAAGGTGGCGCATTTGGGATTGCTGCCCCAAGGTCAGGCAGAGCGGGACAAGCGCGTGGTGGCAATGGTCGACACCATGGACGCGCAGGGATTTGGCAATTGTACCAACTATTACGAATGCAGTGCGGCGTGCCCAAAGCTCATTTCGCACGACTTTATCGCGCGCATGAATCGCGATTATCTGCGGGCGACCTGGCGCGGAGCTTTCAAACCGGAGCCGAGCGCGAACACGGGCGGCGGGGCGTAAGCGCAGTGCGCGATTTCCGCCCGCGAAGCTGAATCTAATCAGAGCGGCGAAAAGCCACTATCCTTGCGGGAGGGCTTTCCTGACGGTCAGAATAGGGACAGCGCCCGCGCGCTTTCGAGGACGATCCACGCCCCGCCGCCTGCCAACGCCAGTCGGAGAATATTACGGACGAGCTTGCGGCCGCGCAGCGCGACGTCGTGCAAATCCGGGTCGAGCGTCCTGCGGTTTGTTTGGGTCAGGAAGCTCACAAATCGCGGATCGCGGAATCGGCCCCGTGGATCACGCCGCAGCCCAAAGCGCAGGTTCGGGCGGCGACAGAGATTGAGCAGGACACGGAGCACGCTCCGATATCCGAATTAAGCATCGTTTTTTCAATAGGAAACCCGCTACTTTTTCCCCTTTCACGCATTTTTTCTCATGCACCATTTCCACTATTCGGGCCACGAGTTGCAATGTGAGTCGGTCGACCTCGGCGCTGTCGCCAAACTGTACGGTACGCCAACGTACGTCTACAGCGCGGCGACCATGGAGGATAATTACCGGCGGCTGCAGCGCGGATTGAGCGGCCTCGACGCGCAGCTTTGCTACGCGATGAAGGCGAATTCAAACTTGGCGATTCTCCGCCACTTTGCGAATTTGGGGGCCGGTTTCGACTTGGTGAGTGGCGGTGAGATTCGCCGGGTGCTTGCCGCCGGCGCCAATGTACGGTCGAGTGTGTTTGCTGGGGTGGGGAAGACCGAAGGTGAGATAAAACTCGCGCTCCAGAACGGCGTTTTCGCGTTTCATGTCGAAAGCGAACCCGAGCTGGCCCGCATCAACCACGTGGCTGGCACCCTGGGCGTCAAGGCGCCGGTCGCCATTCGGGTGAACCCGGATGTCGATGCGCACACGCACGCAAAGATCACGACCGGCAAAAGCGACAACAAGTTTGGGATTCCGCTCAAATACGCGGCCGCCGCGTATGAGGCGGCCGCCAAATATCCGCATCTCGCGATCAAGGGGCTGCAAATGCACATTGGCTCGCAGCTCACCTCCGTCGCTCCGTTCGTCGAAGCCGTGGAGAAGGTCGGTCCGTTTGCCGCGGAATTAAAGGCAAAGTATGGGATCACCTATTTCTCGATCGGTGGCGGCATGGGCATTAGCTATCGCGACGCCCTGGCAAGCGGGCAGAAGGATTGGTGGGACAGTTTGCCGCCGGAAAAGCGTCCGCTGACGCCGGAAACCTATGGGGAGGCGTTAACGCCCCGTTTGAAGCCGTTGGGCTTGAAGATCTTGTTGGAACATGGGCGCTTCATGGTGGGAAACGCCGGGGTTTTGCTGGCGCGGGTGGAGCACCTCAAGCGAGGCGCGGAGAAAAACTTCCTCATCGTCGACGCGGCCATGAACGACCTCGTGCGGCCGGCAATGTATGACAGCTATCACGAAATTGTGCCTGTGCAGCGCGACTCTTCCCGTCGTGCGTTGACGGCGGACATTGTGGGGCCGATCTGCGAGAGCGGCGACTGCTTCGCCAAGGATCGGCAGCTGCAAGAAGTGGGCGAAGGCGAGCTGATCGCGTTCATGAGCGCCGGCGCGTATGGCTACACGATGGCGAGTCGCTATAATACTCGCGGCATGCCCGCTGAGGTGCTGATCAAAGGCAGTGCTTTCGAGCTGGTTAACGCGCGCGAAACGTTTGACCAGCTCATCGCCGGCGAAAAGGTGCCTGCTTTCCTGAAGTAATTCTTCCCGCGTCGTTTTCGATTCCGGAGTTCCCCACGCGCTGCTTTGTGGTTTATTACCCCTCATGAATTTCGTCGTCGTCGGAGCGGGAGCGTGGGGCACCGCGTTTGCGCTGCACCTGACGCGTGTCGGTCACCCGGTGATTCTTGCGCCCCGCCGCCCCGACCACGCGCATGCGCTGGCTACCGCGAAGGAAAACAGGGAGTATCTTCCCGGAATCGATTTGCCTCGGGAGTTGCAGATTGCCGCGGACCTGCCCGCCGCGTTAGCCACCGCGGAAGTCGTCTTTCTCGCGAGTCCCACGCAAGCCCTGCGGGAAACGTGCGTCCGTCTTCGCGCCGCGCTGACTCCGGCCATTGCCCCGCGACTGGTGGTGAGTCTTTCGAAAGGGTTGGAACTCAAGACGCATTTACGGCCTTCCGAAGTCATTGCCGAGATACTGCCGGGTTTGACGGTGGGGGCGCTAACCGGACCGACCAACGCTGGCGAAGTGGCGAGGGGGCTCCCGGCTGCCATGGTGCTGGCCGCGGCGGAGATTGCCAATTTTCCTGCGAGGGTGCAGACTGCAATCAGCGGGTCCACGCTTCGTGTTTACACGAGCAATGATCTGGCGGGCGTCGAGTTTGGCGGGTGTCTCAAGAACATCTACGCGATCGCCGCCGGGTGCTGCGAGGGTCTGGATCTGGGCGACAACACGAAAGCGGCGTTGCTCACGCGTGCGCTGGCGGAAATGGTGCGGGTGGGCAGTGCGCTCGGAGCCCGCCCCGAGACTTTTTATGGATTAAGTGGTTTTGGCGACCTGGTGGCCACCT
>JBEENF010000361.1:0-4443 GCA_041192325.1 Verrucomicrobiota bacterium | reverse complement strand
TTGTCTCGAGCCCCAATTTTCCCGACGAATATCAAGGCGCGATCGCCTCGGCGGCCCTGCTCGGAAATTACGTCGTGTCGCTCTCGAAGACGGGCGTCGAAAACGGCCCGATGACGCCGACGGGTCGCTTCGATGTCATTTCCTCGAAGAACCCGGTATTTCGGCCCGTCGACCTCGAGTTTGGCCTGGATGGCGCGTTGTACATCGCGGATTTCTGCAGCGTGCTGATCGGGCAGGGGCCCAATCCCACGCGTGATCGTTTATGGGACATGGATCACGGCCGCATCTGGCGCGTCGTTTATAACGGGAAGCCGCTGGCCAAGGACTGGCCTAAAATCGAAGGGGCGGACGCCAAGCAGCTCCTCACGCTGCTCGAACATCCCCAGGATACCGTGCGGAAACACGCGCGGCTGCGGCTGCGGGGCTTGGGCAACGAAGTGGTTCCTGCGCTGGACGCGTGGGTTGCCGCCCGAGACCCGTCACAGCCGAATTACGAACAATCGCTCATGGAGGCGACCTGGCTGTACCAAGCGAAGCGACAGGTGCGCCCCGCCCTGATCAAGGGATTGCTGGCCTCCAAGGACCCCCTCGCCCGCGTCTCCGCGGTGCAGATGATCCGCCATCAATTCGATCAGTTGCCGGATGCCAGCCAGATGCTGCGCGACGCGGCCCGCGATGCGCATCCCCGCGTGAAGATGTCGGTCATCAACACCGTATCGCATCTGCGGCCCACGCATCCGCAGATCGAGGAACTCATTTCCGGGCTCGAGGCTCCGGACGGTCCGGTGGCGGAGATGCGCGCGAGTCTCAAGGCTGGCACGAAGCCCGCCCGCAGCCGGTCGATCCCGGTTTTGGAAATTGCCCCCGAAACCCAAGCGCGCCAATGGCTGCTCGTGGCGTCGGACGCGCCCGTGGCCAACGCCGCGGCGAAGCAAGCTCCTGCGGCGCCGGCAAAGGCGATCGCTGCTCCGCCCGCCAAGGCAGGTCCCGCTGCGGCGAAGAAGGGGCCGGCGGCGCCGGCCGTGACCAAGACATTTCGCACGTTCATCGACTCGAACAAGGCGCAAACGGCGCTGTTGAGCGTGAAGAACGGCTTTCTCGATCTCTCGCTCAACGGCACCCAATTATTGTCGGTGAACTGGCAGTACAGTCTCGAACATCAGGTCGCGTTGGAGCTGCAACAGGGGATCAACACGGTGGAGATTACTTTCCGCCGCCTGCGGGGCGAGCCGCCGCCGGTTTACATTTACGATTCCCTCGGGCAACCGCTGGCGGATGCGCGCATCGCGGCCGACGACAACGAGCTGAAAGTCCTCGCGACGGCCTGGTCTCAGGCGCACGCCGCGGACGAGGGCGCCTTGCGGGTGCAAGCGGTGCCCCACCAAATGCAGTTCGCGCCCACCGAATTAAGGACCAAGGCGGGCCAGCCCGTCCGCATCATTTTCGAAAACCCCGATTTGATGCCGCACAATCTCGTGCTGATTGCGCCGGGCGCAGCCGATGAGGTGGGATTGCTGGCCGACGAGCTCGCCACCGCTCCCGACGGATTGGCGAAGCAGTATGTGCCGGCCTCCGCCAAAATTTTGCAGGCCACGCCGCTGGTGAATCCGAAAGGACGTTCGGAACTCCGTTTCACCGCGCCCAGCCGGCCGGGCCGCTATCCCTACCTCTGCACTTTCCCAGGTCATTGGCGCATGATGCGCGGCGTGCTGATCGTTGAATGATGGCGTCCCGCTTTCCCCCAACCCCCAAAAAATGATCCGGAATTTTACCCTCTCCCTGGTGGCTGCGCTTTTCCTGCCGCTTTTGGTCCAGGCCAGGGAAATCCGTTTGGGTATGGTCGGCCTGGATACGGGGCACGTTATTGCGTTCACGAAAATCCTGCACGATTCAACGCTGAAGGACCACATCCCCGGAGCCCGGGTGGTCGGCGCGGTCAAGACGGGCAGTCCGGATATCCCGAGCTCATGGAGCAAGGTCGATGAGTACACCGAACAGCTGCGCCAGGAATTCGGGGTGACGATTTATCCGTCCATCGAGGAACTGGTGCAGCACGTCGACGCGGTGCTGATCGAGAGCGTCGACGGCCGGCCGCATCTGGTGCAGGCGAAGACGGTCATTCTCGCGGGAAAACCTTTATACATCGAAAAGCCGCTGGGCGCGACGCTCCGCGACGGTCTGGAAATATTTGCGCTCGCGAAAAAACATCAGGTGCCGGTGTTCAGTTCCTCGGCCCTGCGGTTTGCCCGCGAGACCCAGGCGGTGCGCCACGGCAAGGTGGGCAAAGTGCTCAGCGCGGAGACCAGCAGCCCCGCCAAACTGGAGCCCCACCACATGGACCTGTTTTGGTATGGCGTCCACGGCGTCGAATCCCTTTTTACCGTGATGGGAACCGGCATTGAAACGGTGACGCGCAAGAGCAGCACGCCGGACGCGAAGGTCGTGGAAGGCCGTTGGCAGGGCGGGCGGACGGGCGTGTTTCGCGAGGCCAAATACGGCGGCAAGGCGGTCGGCGAGAAAGGCACGGCCGAGATCGGGCAATATGACGGCTACGCGCCGCTGGTCGCCGCGATCGTCAAGTTTCTGCAAACGGGAGTTTCGCCGGTGCCGGAACAGGAGACGATCGAGATCCTCGCGTTCATGGAAGCGGACTTTCTGAGCAAAGAGCGCGGCGGCGCGCCGGTGGCCATCGCGGAAGTGATGGCGCGGGCGGGCGGCAAGGCCGTCAAGTAGTCGATCGATGCGCCATTCTTTCCAATTCCTCGGCTCCAGCCGGTGCACGCCGCCCGCCTCCGGCGTTCGTGTTTCACCAGCGAATACATTTTTTTCACTACGCCTGTAGTGGATACTGACACGCAACCAACAAACCGACGCTAAACCCCAACCTAATATGAAATGGCACTTGCCACTGATTCCATCCGACGGAAGCCCCCGGCGCTTCGCGCTCTTCCCCCTCTGCCTCGTCGCATTGCTGACGCTGGCGGCGAACCGGCCAGCGGCCCTCGCGCAAGCGATCGCCCCCCAGTCGGCCACCAAAGCGGCCGAGGACAAGAAGGACGTGGTGCAACTGTCCGTCTTCGAGGTGCGGGGAGATTCCGACGAGGGCTATCGCGCCACGCAGACGCTCTCCGGCTCGCGCACGGCCACGCTCATTCGCGACACGCCGAGTTCCATCTCGGTGCTCAACCGGCAATTCATGGAAGACCTGATCGTGACCGACATCGGGGAACTCTCGATGTTTAACATTTCGGGCGAGGTGGGGACCAACAACGAATCCCCCATCAGCTCCGGCAATGGCGGAACGGTTTCGCGCGGCACGAACAGCACTAATCTGCGCGATGGCGTGGTGTTCTTCGTCAGCCTCGACAGTCATAACATTGACCGGGTGGAGCTGCTCCGCGGCCCCAACGGCTTTCTGTACACCGGCGGTGGCGCGGGTGGCATCTCGAACCAAGTCACGAAGCAGGCGTTGCAGAAGAACTCCCAGAGTTTCACTTTCGTGACCGGCTCCAAGGATCTCTACCGCGGCGAGTTCGATATCAACCGCACCGTCAATGACAAGCTGGCCCTGCGCGCTTCGGTGGCTTATCAGCGCGGCGGCGGCTTTCAAAATCACACGCGGCGCAGTTTCCGCGGCCTGTTTCTGACCGCCAATTACCGGCCTTTTAAGAACACGAACATCAACGCGAGCGTGGATTTCGGTGAAAACGTCGCCGTCATGGCTCCCAACATGCTGGCGGATCAGTTTGCGACCAGCGAGCGAACCGGAGCCACCACCACCTATACCGCCACGCAGGGCGGATTCACGTATGTGCCTCGCACCAACCAGATCTTCGACACGGTGGGCACCCGCCGCACGACTGGCACCAACCTCATTCTGTTCGATGGCAAAATCGTGGGCGACAAGCTGAATCTCCAGGGACCGGGTGCGTATAACAAGACTGACCATTATGCGCACAGTCTTTCCCTTGACCAAAAAGTCGGCGAGAGGCTGAACATTCAGTTGGCGGGAACGCTGCAACAGGGCATCCGCGAAATCGGGATCAAGGGCGGGTCCTCGCAAGCTGCCGTTTACAAGGACCTGGTCGAGTTTCGCCCCGATGGCAGCCGCAATCCCTATCTTAACGAATACTACACGGAGTTCTATCATGGTATTCGCAACTATCCCGAGCCGATGGTCAGTCTGCGGGCCTCGGGGGTCTACGATCTCAAGTTTTCGTGGATGACCCAGCGTATTGTCGGCGGCCTGCATCATCAGAGCCAGGAGCCGCTGGACGAGCAATGGGCCGAATTCATCGATCCGGCCAGCCCCTCATTCAAGGGCACGCTGCAAAACGCGAACACGCTGGCCGCTTACCAGGCCAATGTCGCCACGCTTAACCAAAACCGGGTCTACCGCCGCTTTTATTTCAAGGACGGCGACGACGCCAGCATTACGAAGCG
>JBEENF010000360.1:0-4468 GCA_041192325.1 Verrucomicrobiota bacterium | reverse complement strand
GTCGCCGCGGTTTTGGCGTCCGCCCATGGCGATGAATTTGGCCGGCGGGCCGCCGTAGGCCCAATTCATGACATCAATGTTGTGGATGTGCTGCTCGACGATGTGGTCACCGCTCAGCCAGTCCCAGTGGTACCAATTCCAGCACTGCCACTCGAAATCACTCAGCTCCGCAAGCCAGTCTTTCTTCTCGCGGAACCAAATGTCGCTGCCAATCCAGTAACATTGGCCCCCGACAAGCTCGCCGATATCGCCGCCGTGAATCCGCTTCATCGTCTCGAGATAACTCGGCTGATGGCGGCGCTGCGTGCCGGCCACGACCGCGAGTCGCTTTTCCTTCGCGAGCTTCGCCGTGGCGATCACCGCACGCACCCCCACGGGATCGACCGCCACCGGTTTCTCCATGAATACATTTTTTCCGGCTGCGACCGCCGCGGCAAAATGTCCGGGCCGAAAGCCGGGCGGCGTCGCCAGGATCACCAGATCGATATCGGTCGCCAGCAACTTTTTGTATGCGTCAAAGCCCCAAAAACACTGCTCTTGATTGATGTCACCACCCAGCTTGGCACGGGTCGCCGTGACTTGACGCTCGAACAGGTCGGCGAGGGCAACGATTTTTACCCCCGGCGAAGACTCGCGACAGTTGAGCGCCGCGCCAGTGCCGCGTCCCCCGCAGCCAACGAGCCCCACGCGGATCGTATCCGAGCCGGCGGAAGCAGCCACCACCCTGCTGGCAGCCAGACCGGAGACGACCGCGGCTCCGGACAGTTTGACAAAAGCGCGGCGCGAAAGATCCGCGGGGATTGCTGTATTCATGGGTTTAATACGAATTGAATTTCAGTTGGGGCCGGGTCAGCGATTTGAAGACATGCGGCTCGAGGTAATCGGACTGTAGTCTCCGAGAGGTAAGGAAACTTTGGCCAAATCGGTCGGAGAAGCGATCCTCTTTTGAAGCATGAATCCGTTGACGCATGCCGGTGACCGGACTGCCGGGATCAGCGGATCCCAAATTATACCCATGCAGAGAGCGAGGTGGATGGGAATCGGTTTTCACTCCTGGTTGCGACAAAAGGCATGGGAACTCGCAACTCAAGCAAGGCGCCCCGGTCTGGAGGATCGCCACGTCATGCACGCCATTCTTGTTCTAAACCACAGGGCCGGGTCACTCCAGACGCAGCGTGACGGGGTGACGCCCGCAAATCTGAGTTCCGCCTTTGCCGAGGCCGGAATGCCGGTGGACATACGACCGGTCGGAGAACGCGACCTGGCTGTGGTTCTGCGCGAAGCTGTCGCCGAACGGCCGCGCGCACTTCTGGTGGGAGGCGGGGACGGCACAGTAAGCGCGGCGGCGGGGCATCTGGCACACACCGGAATTCCGCTCGGAGTGCTGCCGCTCGGCACTTTGAACCATTTTGCGAAGGATCTCGGAGCTCCCGACCAATGGCGCGAAGCCGTCGTCCGTTTGGCAAACGCGCCAATTCGGGCGGTTGACGTCGGCGAGGTAAATGGACGCGTATTCATCAACAACTGTTCGATAGGTTCTTACGCCGAGGCCGTCCGGCGCCGTGATGCGTTGAGAGCGCGGCGCGGATATCGGAAGTGGACTGCGATGTTCCTCGCGGCGTGGGGCGTGTTCCGCAGGTTGCGGCGAATCCGGGTCGAAATCCACACCCCCGACGGGCACTATAAGCGGAGGACTCCGTTTATCTGCGTCAGCAACAACCGCTACGCCGGACAGCTTTTTGACCCCGCCCTCCGCGAACGTCTCGATGAAGGCCAGGTATGCATCTATACGACGCGGGCCGTGGGTTCCGCCGCTGTCTTAAGGATGTTCTGGCAATCACTCGTGCGTCGAATCGATCAAACCGATGCGTTGGAAATTTTTTGCGCGTCGCGGGCCACCGTCATCCTGGAAGAAAACTCGGTCCCGGCGGCATGTGATGGCGAATTGCTGCCCCTACGTTCTCCCCTGCACTTTCGGATCCGTTCCGGCGCCCTCAATGTACTATCGCCCGTGCGATGAAAACAATTGCGCACCTCTCCGATCTTCATTTTGGCACGGAAATACATGCGGTGGCAGACGCGTTGATGGCCGATTTACACGCTCAATCGCCCTCATTGTTGGTGGTAAGCGGCGACCTTACTCAGCGCGCCCGGCGCAGCCAATTTGCCGCGGCGCGCGACTATCTGCGCCGTCTGCCGCAACCGCAGCTGGTGGTACCAGGCAATCACGATATTCCGCTGTTCGACGTTGGCCGGCGGTTTCTGGCGCCGCTCACGCGCTACCAGCGCTTCATTGGCGAGCAGGTAAATCCCGTTTACTGTGACGATGAATTATTCGTTGCGGGATTGAACACGGCGCGAGCCTTTACGTGGAAGAGCGGCCGTATTTCAACAGCCCAGCTGCAGCGACTATGGGAGAACCTCTGGAACGTAGGCGACAGACTGAAAATAATTGTTACGCATCATCCGTTCATCGCCCCGCCGCGAACTGCTGGCATTGCGCTGGTCGGTCGCGCAGCCCAAGCCATTCCGCTGCTCGATGCTTGCGGCGTGGATTTACTGCTCGCCGGACACCTGCATCAAGGCTACGCCGGCGACATCCGAACCACCTACCCGCAGGCGCAACGAGCGGTTATTTCCGCTCAGGCGGGAACTGCCATTTCCGGTCGAACTCGCGGGGAGGCGAATGCCTACAATCTTTTGCAGTGCGACCGTGACCAGATTAGGATCATGGTGCGAGCGTTTCAGGGCGGCGAGTTCTCCGCACTTAGTGAAGCGCTCTTCGTTCATAGCTCGCACGGATGGGAGCCGAGCTCAAGAAGCGCAAAGGGCCCGGTGCGGGCTTCGGGCGACTAATAAAGCTGCCGACTATCCGGTCTGGGAACGAATGGCGGGCACCACATTTTTTACAGCGCACGTGAATCGCTTTCGTTCGAAGAGTTTTAGCCACGCATAATGTCCCCAACCGACTGGCGGACAGACCCTCGCCCGCCGCTGAATTTTCGAATGGCAATCAGAACCTCGAGCTCGTCGTTCGCCGGAAGCTAAGCTGGGTCGCGAGATGACGTTGTAGCGGCTCGGCTTTAGGTCACTGCCGCGGGGGCGATTGGCGGCTCCCCCGGACTCCGGAGGCAGGCAAAGGGTGCAATCAGATCGTCGGGAACTTCCCCCCCCGTTCGCCTACCGATGAAGCGGTGACTTTCGAGATCGCATTGTTGCTTGGCCTCATCGTGGTGGCGCTGGCACTTTTTTCGTTTGAGTGGATTCCCAGTGATGTGGTCGCCCTCGGGCTACTTTTGGCACTGATCGTGAGCAGGCTCCTGCCCGCGAATGAAGCCTTCGCTGGCTTCGGTAGTGACACGGTAATGATGATCCTGGGGCTGCTCATCATGACGGCGTCATTGGTGCGAACGGGTGTCGTGGATTTGGTGGGACGGGCGATCCTGCGCCATGCTGGATCGGAAATCCACCGGTTGCTCGCGGCGATCATGGCGAGCGTTGCGTTGCTCAGCGCGTTCATCAGCAACACCGCAGCTGCGGCATTTTTTCTCCCGGTCGCACTTGGTCTCGCAACCCGCTCCAAGATATCCCCCTCGGCACTCTTGATGCCGGTGGCTTTCGCTTCCATTCTCACGAGTTCCGTCACGCTGATCAGCACCTCCACAAATCTGGTCGTCAGCGGTCTGATGTCCGATTTGGAACTCAGGCCGTTGGGCATGTTTGAAATGGCCCCGGTCGGAATCCCCATCGCAATCGCCGGCCTGCTTTATATGTTCTTTATCGGCCGCCGTCTAATTCCCGCGCGCGCGCCGGCTGAAAGTCTGCTGGAAAACTTTGGCGTACGATCCTATCTGACCGAGGTTTTGGTGCCGGCCGCCTCGCCGCTCGTGGGCAAGACCTTGGAGGAGGCAAATCTTGGGCGCGACCTCGATCTCTCCGTAGTCCGTGTGTTGCGTGATCCAAACCGTTACCTTTGGCCCCGCCGTGAACTGACCCTGCGCGCCGGCGACGTCCTTCTGGTCGAAGGAGCTCGCGAAAACGTTCTAAAGATTAAGGACACCGCCGGCATCGAGATTCGTCCGGACGTGGCGCTGTCCGACCCCGATCTGCAAACCGAGGATGCCGTGCTGGTCGAAGCACTCGTGGTGCCGGGATCTCCTTTGGTGGGGCGCAGTTTGCGCGCCATTGGATTTCGGGAGCGCTTTCGGCTTCAGGTGCTCGGCCTGAATCGCCACGGACGCAACGTCCTCGAAAAACTCAGTCGCACCCTGCTCCGGGTGGGCGACGTTTTGTTGATTCAAGGGCGCGCCGGCTCCATCTCGCATCTCGTCGCGGAGCAAAATGTAAGCGTGATGAACTCGGTGGATGAAAAACGCGCCCCACGCCCGCGCGCATGGCGGGCGATGGCGATCTTTGCGGCTGCCCTGCTGCTCGCGACCACCCACCTCATTCCGTTGCCCGTGGCCGT
>JBEENF010000359.1:0-4480 GCA_041192325.1 Verrucomicrobiota bacterium | reverse complement strand
AACCAGCCGCTGGTGTGTTCGGGAATCATAGGGAGATGTTTTCTAGGAATTCCAACCAATCAGCGCCCAATCGTAACCCGCCCGCGAATCCCAGATGAACGGACTTTTAATGGCACGCGGCCCAAATCGATAGGCCAGGGCGAGTTGTTGATGGTAGTGTCCTAGGAGCTCAGCAAAAAGACGGATCCTGATAAGCGGTTTGGTACTTAAGCCAAAAACCAACAATGAAGGAAAACACCATGACCCGCCCCAAGAAGGAGCACATAGCATCCGCTTCTCCTTCGGCTCACCATGACCGTGAGTTCAACGTCAAGCTGGGGAAATGGGTTTGAGGCCCAAATCGCATGGGGCCGTTGCTCACCCATGCGCGCGGAGCAGAAAAGCGGCAAACCGGTCGACGTCTGCGCGCCTTTCCATGGTCTGAATTCCGGCGAGTCGAAGCAACGGCCCAAAAGCCCGCCGGATACTGTCGGCTTCTAGCTCCGCCGTTAAATCTCCCGTCGCGCTCGTAGGAGCCAGCTCCAAGCCGGTGCAACCCTGCACAAGCTGGCAAGTCAGCTCACAAATTGCCGACATCTTTCGATAGTTCAGCCGGTCTGGCGTGTCAGTGGGCTGGTGATAGTGCTCCCATTGCCCGCACGAGAGAAAGAGAAACGGCACTCCTGCGTGCCGGAAGGCGTAATGGTCGCTCATGTCCGGCAGATAATGATTGGAGGCAGCAATCACACTGAGGGTCTTTGTCTTGGTCGTGGCACAGACAAGGTCAGCTAGGGCGGCGTGGCTCTCGGCCCCTTGAATGACAAGAAGCTTCTGCACCGCAGGCGGTGTCAGTATGCCGAGCTGCGGAATGCGCACGTTATGTCCGACAAGATCGAGAATGATGGCGGCCGCGAAGCCGCGTCCGTCCGATTGCGCGGTGGAGAAGACTACGCTGCCCATCGCATCCGTCTGAAAGTAGGGCGGCTCTTCCGCATCGAAGATCGCGATCACGACGTCGCGCTTCATTTCAGCGCTGGCCAGCTCCGCCGCTGCGCACAGCACGATCGCGACCGCGGCCGCGTTGTCGTCGGCGCATGGGTGGGGAATCACGCTGTCGTAATGCGCTCCTAAAAGCACCGGCGGCAGGCTCCGGTCCTCTCCGGCAAAAACGGCGGCGAAATTGGCGAACTGCTCGCCCTCGGCCTCGTACGGCAATCGGAAGTCCAAGCCGTCGTAAGGGTCAAGCGGCAGCGCAGCCAGTTCACGCTCAAGCCACTGTTCGGCTAGAAAGTGGCCCTCGCTTCCCACCATGCGCCCACCAGGTCGGGCCAGTTCGGACACCATCCGCTTGAGCTTCCGCGACACCGAACTGCGCGAGAAGCTAGGTGGGGCGGCCGGAGTCTTGTCGCATTCATTCGTGCTGCTCATAAAATGTTTCTTTACCGATGGTCGCTGAACGGCGAGTCTATCCTCAAACGTGTTCAGTCCGGATTCACCACCCTGAGCAGAGCGCGTAGGCCGATGACCACAATTCCTGAAGATACGAATGGCGGATGGCTGTCGGGCGACGGGCGGACTTTTGTTGAGTGCGAAGCGGGGGCAGCCTACCTGCACTACGACTCGTCCCATTCTCCTCACAATGCGGCGGCGCTTTGCTGGATCATGCAGTGCCAGCCAGAGGTTCTTCCCGCTGGCAGGACGACCCGTGACCTCGAGATGTTCGCTCGTGGACATTTTTTCTCGCTCGGGTTTGTGCACCTCAGGGTTAGTATCGATAAGTTGACCGTGACCGGTAACCCCTCGCCCGACCAGAAGAGCATGCTCGAGAAATTTGCACGCGATAGTGAACGTGTTCTCGAAACGGGAAACGCGTGGATTGCGTGATTAATCAGGCTTGGCATTCCGCGTCCCGCGGAATTTTACCACGCCCATTTTTGGGGAAGCGCTGCAAGGGAGATTCCGACGAACTTATCAACCTAGGAATGCGGATCGTCGCGCGCGATGATCCAGGTAGCAGCTACTCACCGCGGAGGGGAAGGTCTATCTTGTGCCTTCTGAAGACGGCGATACGCACGCCGTTGACCAATGGTCGAAGCTTGGTTTGGGTCCATCTAAACAGTCCCGCAAGATTAACCAAGTGGGTGGGACATCGGTGGGGGTTGGTTTGGTGAGGCGTCCGTATTTTGCTAAAGGCTCATGTGGGATACTCGCCCGAGCGTCGGGCCGCCTCGGGATGCGGAATGAGGCACAAGTCAGCCCGCTGAATCTTTCCGCCGGCGACCTTCAGCAGTAGGGTGGCGACTAATTTCTGCTGCTCGCCTTCGGCAAGCACGAGGCATGGTCCCTTGGGATAGGCCCCCATCTCCGCCATTTCGGCCCAAACGCGAAACCCAGATTCCTTGATCGTTGCCAGTTTGGGGCGGATGTAATCGAGGAACTCCTGTTTGCTGGTGATGCCACTGAAAACCCACTGGGACTCGTAGTGAAAATCGTCGGCCAGATGCGGTTCGAGGGGATCGGCCGAAAGTGTATTCATCATTCTGGCATAAGCGCGGAGTGCGTCTTCAACGCTGAGAGCGGGCGAAGCAGGCGGGCTCATTGCTGGAAATGCGGGAAAGTTGTGCGCCGTCGGGATTGCCCACGGTTTTCCGCGGTCTGTCCCCTAGGATTAGGACCGACTTTACGGCCTAGGTTCTGCACCGTGTGCTGCAGCAGGGTGGCGATTTCTTTGACGATGGTGCTTTCGGGTGCGAGGTCCCGTCTCTCGGTTTCGGGATTGAGCGCAAGACCGTTCAGGTGGTTGGTTGAGTTTAACGCCATCTCCGCAATCGAATTGAGCCGTTGCAGCTCCGTGTGGAGCGCCTCTTGGAGTTGTTTTGCTTTGGGACTCATAGACGTCATTCTTTGTTTGAGGATTCGTTTGCAGGCGGCCTTGGACTAAAAATCAGCCCGGCACCAATGGCGCCGACACGCACCCGCGGCAGCTTGCGTAGCGCGTCCCAGTAGGGACCCGTGTGTCCATCAGTTTTTTGAACGGGCCGCGTCGTCGTCGGCTCAGGCGCTGTTGGCACTTCAGATTTCACCTTCGCTTCTTCAGGTTTCATGGCTGCTAGTTAGTTTTTGGATTCTTTCATGTGATGATTTCAATTGCGGTGCTTTCACCGAGTTCGCGTAGCCGGTGCTGGAGGGCGGGCAGAATTGCGGCACCCTCTACTTCGACGAAGTGGGAGTCGGCGCCTGGCATCGTGCCGTGGTAGTAGACCACTCGACCGAGTTCTTCTCCGCTGGCGGCCTCAAGGGGACCGTGCGCAAGTTTCAGGCCGGATAGGTACCGCAGCGCGTGAGCCTCGGGGGAGTCGTAGACTAGAAATCGGCCCTCGAGATAGCCTTCCCATGTGCCGGCATCTACCTCCTCTTCGATCCAATCCGGGCTCGTGCGATCGAGGTCGGGTCCCCATTTCCTGAACCAAGCGGCGACTGTACGGTCGTCGTCGGGATCAACGCTTTCGTAGTCGGCCAGCCATTCGCGCCACGATGGGGCGGCGGGAAACTCAGTGGTCGGTCTGCCGAGCGCGAGCTGCCAGCGATTGTCGTCGTGCAGCGTAGCGTAGAGCGTCTCGCGGGCGTTGCTCGGGGCGTCAATTATCGCGGCGGGATTTGCTGTCACGCGTTCGAGCCGCTTGAGTAAAGAGGACGGCAGCAGGCAGGCTCCGATGAGCGAGGCGCCGCTGACCAGGAAGTGACGGCGGGTTATACTCATGAGTGCCCTCTCGTTTCCTGCCTGGCGACGACCAGGTCGTGGATGCGCGCGATTTCGGCGAACGGCAGGACGTACTCCTCGACGATTGCGCGGAGGCCTTCGACACGAGGTGGCGTGATGGCGGCGACGCCTTCCCGTTCCGCGATCTGCTGCACGCGATTCAGGGCGAGGTTAAAGACGCCGGTTTCGTAATGATCGAGTTCGGGCCAGTGACTACGCACGACGGTGAGCAGCTGGTCGATTTCCTGGGTTGTGAGAGTGGTGGCGGCTTTCATGAAGCGCCTCCTTGCTCGAGACCGATGACGTTTCGCAGAATGGCCGTGAGGTCTGTTTCGCTCCAGTAGGATTCAGGGCGAAAACCGTAGCGTATGCCGCGGTACTTTTTCATGTTGGGTGTTCCGGCCAACATGCATCACGCACAACTTTGAGCCCGCTAGAGCGGGATCCACATCGATTTGACCACCGTGGCCCGTGAAAGGCTCGGTTGGTGACGCCCAATTATTGGGAGTCGTCGGGATGCAAAATCTGGAAGGAACTGTTCTAGCTTTAGTAGTGATGCTAGCGGGGCGAGCACGCAGCGCGTCATAACCATCGGTTGGAGGTCTCCAGTGACGACGAAACGAGGCGAGGCGTCTGTTTGGCAGGGGCTACCTGACGGAGTCGCTTTCGGCCTGCCGTTGATGTCGGCATTTACCGTCTCTTTTTTAGAAAATCGCGAAACACGGACGCCGAAAGAGACAA
>JBEENF010000358.1:0-4493 GCA_041192325.1 Verrucomicrobiota bacterium | reverse complement strand
ACGACCTCGCGCGGATTTATCGGCAGGCTTTCGAAACCGCGGGCGTGAATGGCGCGCGATTCAAAGAGGGCGCCGCGGCCAACGCCCGTTGCCTCGCGCTCGTCACCCCGGATGCGCAACGCACGATGCGCACGCACTTGGGCGCCGCCATGACGCTGTCACCCACCGAAATTTCCCCCGCCGATTTTACGGGCTGCCGCCACGCTCACATTGAAGGCTATCTGGTCTTCAATCGCGCGCTGGCGGATGCCGTGCTCACTTCGGCCCGCGCCGCGGGTTGCACGACCAGTCTCGATCTCTCGTCCTTTGAGGTGGTCAATGCGTCGCGTGACTGGCTGTTCGGCCAGTTCCGGCGGGGTATTGATATCGTGTTTGCGAACGAGGATGAAATTCGCGCCTTGTTCGAGGATCACCGCTCCGACTTCGCTGACCTGGCGCAAAAGCTGGCCGGTCACGGAGTGCTGGCGGCGGTCAAAGTGGGCAAAGACGGCGCGTGGATCGCACGCGAACGCGAGCTGCACCGCATCACGCCGGTCGCCGTCGCGGACGTCATCGACACGAACGGCGCCGGCGATGCGTGGGCCGCAGGCTTTCTGTTTGGCCATCTCCGCGGCTGGTCGCTGCCGGCCTGCGGGAATCTGGCCTCGTTGCTGGGCGCGGAAACCGTCATGCACATGGGACCGATCATTCCCGAGACGCACTGGCGCGTGCTGCAGCCCCGCGCGATGGCGCTCGGGCCGGGCTAACGTGACGGGATCGCGGATGGGGAGATTTTACGCGGTCGGGAGGAACCAGCCGAGCGCGGGCCGCCAGGGCTATCGGGCGACCAGTCAGGCGCGACGCCCGGCCCGGGGCGCACCGACGCAAAAGCTCGCGGCGTAGTTTTTCGGGTGACGCCGTTCACTTAACCTGCGCCATAATGGACGGGTGTCGCGGCCCATTTACGCCCTGCCCCGTTTCTCGTTGTTCGCCGCCCTCGTTTTCATGCTCGCCGGCGCGGCGGCGGAGGTGGTGGCGACGTGGCTCGTCGAGGGCAGCTACCGGACTGGGCTGATCTTCGGATGGTTTGCGTCGGCGTCGGAATGGCCGCCCCTCGAGACGTTGCTGGCGATCCTGACGCGCTTGCTCGCGGTTGCGGTGACGACGGCGTTTGTCCTGTGGCGCTCGCGGGAAAGCTGGCGCGATCTCGGCCAGCTTCGTTTCGCTCCTGCGACGCTGGCCCTCGGCTTTCTGCCGATCGTGGCGAGCATGCCGATCTTCATCTCGGAGGTGGACAACCTGATACGATCCCTCCTGCCCTCCTCCGGTCTCGAGGACTGGGATTTCGCGCCTGAGATTGGCCGACTGGTCGGCGGCTCATGGCAGGGTCTGCTCCTGGCCGTCGTGGTCGCCCCTTTCACCGAGGAAGTTTTTTTTCGCGGAATTCTCCTGCGTGGATTTCTGGGCATATGGCGGCCATGGGCCGCCATCGTGATGTCAGCGGCGTTGTTTAGCGTCCTCCACCTCAATCCCGCGCAGGCCCCCGTGGCCTTTGCGTTGGGGCTGGTGCTTGGATGGATCTACATGCGCACGCGCTCACTGGGGCTTTGCATGCTCGGCCACGCGCTGAATAACGCGTCGGCCTACCTCGGCGCAGACCTGCCCTGGCAGATCGCGAACTACAATTTCGAAGCCGGGCCCGAGGCCGGGTTTTTTCACCCGTGGTGGTTCGACGTCGCCGGCCTCAGCCTTTTCGCCGGAGGCCTGGCTTTGATTCACCTGCTCGCGCCCGCCCGGTTGCCGTGGAGCGCTCCGCCTCCGGTACCTGCGGCTCCGCCCCGGCTCCCCTTCGCCAATCTGCCCCCGCTGCTCCCGGTGGGAAAATCGCTTGGCGGATCGGCGGTTTTGGCGGAACCTCATCCTTCCATGTCGGCCGAACTCGTCGAACTCGTGACCTCCCTCGCGCAACGCGCCCGCGCTGCGGCGCTGACGCTTGCGACCACGCCGACGGCGGCCAAAAACGCGGCGCTGCTTAACCTCGCGGACTTGATCGACGCCTCGCACGAATCGCTGCTCGCCGCCAACGCGCTCGATCTCGCGTCGCCCGAAGCCGCCTCGCTCACGCCGGCGGCTCGCGACCGGCTGACGCTGAACGTCGCCCGCCTCCAGCACCTCGCCGAGTCCGTGCGCGTGGTGGTCGACCTCCCCGATCCGGCAGGCGATCTGCTGGAGGAAATCGTCCGTCCCAACGGGCTGCGCATCCGCAAAATTCGCGTTCCGATCGGAGTCATTGGGATCATCTACGAAGCGCGGCCGAATGTGACGATTGATTGCGCCGTCCTCTGCTTAAAAAGCGGCAACGCGTGCATCTTGCGCGGGGGCAAGGAGTGTTTTCACACCAACACGGCGCTCGCCGCCTTGATCACGCAGGCGCTGGCGTCCGCCGGAGTAGCCGTCGACGCCGTGCAATTGGTTCCGACGACAGACCGGGCCGCGCTCACCACCTTGCTCAAGCTCGACAGCTTGATCCACTGCATCATTCCGCGCGGGGGTGAGAGCCTCATTCGCTTTGTCGCGCAGAACAGCACGATTCCCGTGATCAAGCACTACAAGGGAGTGTGCTTCGTGTACGTGGATGCCGCCGCGGACCTGGCGATGGCGGAAGCCATCTCGCTGAACGCCAAGGTCCAGCGCCCCAGCGCCTGCAATGCCGCGGAGCAGTTGCTCGTGCACCGCCAGGTGGCCGACCAGTTTTTGCCCATCGTCGCGCGCGCCCTGGTCGCCCAACACGTGGAGTTGCGTTGCGATCCCGCCTCGGCGGCGATCCTGGAGCGCGAAAACGTTGCCACGACGCCCGCCGTCCCCGCGGATTACTCGACGGAATTTCTCGACTACGTGATCGCGGTGCGGGTGGTCGATTCGCTGGATGCCGCCATCGCCACGATCAATCGCGACAGCTCCAACCACAGCGACGCCATTGTGACCGCCAGCGAAGCAGCGGCGCGGCGCTTTCTGGCGGAGGTCGACAGCGCCACGGTTTATTGGAATGCGAGCACGCGGTTTACGGACGGCTTCGAGTTCGGGTACGGCGCAGAGATCGGGATCAGCACGGACCGATTGCACGCGCGCGGGCCGATGGGGTTGCGGGAACTCTGCACCTACAAATTTGTGATCGAAGGCGCGGGACAAATTCGAAGTTAGGGAGCGTGGCCACCGATCCGTAAGTTTGGTCGTGCCGGTTGGTCTTGGTCCATCGGCGGACCGGGGTGGAAGGGAGCCGTTGCACAGACCGGAGAATATCCCATGGCCCATCAGGGACGCTTCCTGATTCCTACAAGATGCCGCGGGAGCTATCGTTCCCAGCCATCTTCAGCGGGCCTTGGTGTCCGCATTCCTTGGACCTATCTTATCTGTTTTTTTCCCAGAACCCACTTTTCCAAATGGAGAGCAACCTCTGTGGCACATCCGTCATTTGACGTTGCTGGCACGCCGTCCAAACTGCTGCGCCCCTCTCCTCCGCCGCGTCGCCGCCCTGCATGAATATCACGGACGAAATTCCCTCAGTTCGCAGCTCTGTCGCCAATGCCCTCCGGCCGCTCCGGAGCTCCCAAGCGGCCAACAAAATAATCCGCACCCTGGTCCTCGACGACAACGAAGACGACTTTGCTTTCGTCAAGATTCTGCTCGGGAAAAGCCTCACCTGCACCTACGATCTCGTTTGGGCTCCGACCGAAACCGCCGCCTTGGAAGCGGTGCGCACCCGCGATTTCGACGTCGGATTGTTTGATTACAAACTGGGGGGCACGACGGGATTGGAGATTTTGCGCACGTTACAGGGACAAGACTGCACGCTCCCGGTGATCCTCCTCACGGGCTCGGAAAACCCCGACATCGACCAAGCCGCTTTGGATGCGGGCGCGGCAGACTACCTGTGCAAGGGGTCGCTGGACACGACGCGTCTGGAACGGGCGATCCGTTATTCCATCAGCCACGCCCAAATGCTGTCGGCGCTGCGGGAAAGCGAGGCGCAGCTTCAGCTCTTCATGAAAAGCGTGCCGTGCGCCGTCTGCATTTACGACGCCCCCGGCACGCTCCTCTATGAGAACGAGATCTTTCATAAGCACTTCTCCCTGGATGCCATCGTGGCGCTGCGTGACAGCGCCTCCACTCCGGGCGGCGCCGTCCAGTATTCCCATGGACAGCGGCACTGGCTCGTGACGAGTTTTCCCATGGTGGAAAACACCGGGCGCAACCTGCAAGGGATAGCGGCGATCGACATCACCTCGCGCATCGACGCGGAGGAGGCCCTGCGCAAGACCTCCGCGCTGCTCAACGGTGTGCTGGCAAGCCTGCCGGTGGCGGTCGCCCGGATCGACGAGCAGGCCATTATCCGGGAGTCGCGCGGCCATGCTCTGGCAACACTCGGGGTGCGCGACAATGAACTCTCGGGCACCAGCATTTTCTCGCTTTTCCCGCAGGCGATGGAACCGATCCGAAAGGCCCTGGCAGGCGAA
>JBEENF010000357.1:0-4505 GCA_041192325.1 Verrucomicrobiota bacterium | reverse complement strand
CCCGAAAGAAACTGGTCGGCCATCTCAATCTTCAGTCGCAGGGTCCGCTGCGCGCCGGCCGCGTCGTTATGTTCCAGCGCGGACCGGTAACCGGGCAAAAAGACGGAAACCTCATGCCCTTTATTGGCCAACGCCGACGCCAACGCGCCCACCGCGTCGGCCAGGCCGCCGGTTTTCATATAAGGGAACAACTCACTCGCCGCGTGGACGATTTTCATCGCGCGCAGCTAAACCGGGCTGTTTCGTCAGTCCAATCTCAAAGCGCAACCCACGCGCAGCTTCGGACAATTTCCCATGTTACTTCGTGATCGCTTGCTCGCCCTGCTGAGCGCACCCGACTATTCTCCCGCCAATGAATTTGAACTCGCCCGCCGGCTTGATCTGAAAAAAAAGGAGCGGAGTTCCCTGGCCCACGAAGTCAGACTGATCCTCAAATCGGGAGACTATGTTCGCGGCGGCAATGGGCGCATCGCCCCGCGAATGGCGGAGGTCGAGCGGAAACGCCCGGCCGAAGCGCGCCCCATTTTCTCCCCCACCCGCCGCGGCGGTCCGGCGCTGCCCCTCGCGCCTGCAGCACAACTTCCGCCCCACGCAAAAAAGGGCGCGCCGAAGACCACCGCGTCCCCCTTGCGGCAAATAAAATCCGGCGGTGTCGCGAATCTCCGCAAGGACGAACTGATCGGACGCATTCAGTTTCGCGCGGGCGGCTCGGCGTTTGTCGTGCGAGACACCGTGGAAGGCGAGGCCGCCGAGCCCGCGCTTCAAGTTTTCCCCGAGGATACGGGCGTCGCATTGCCCGGAGATCGCGTGCTGGCGCGTGAGTTCGCCGGCCGCAAGGGCCGCCGCGCCGGAGAAAAGATCGGCGGCGTCATCCGCGTTTTGGAACGGGAAAGAAACAACATTGTTGGCGATCTGCGGCGCGGGCGGCGTGGTTTCGTGGTCCAACCCGACGATCCCCGTTTCAGCTATGAAATTGCGGTTTCCGACCCGGCCAAAAGCGGAGTGAAGCCGACGCCCAAGGAGGGTGACAAGGTGGTGGTGCAACTCGACGAGTGGACCCGGCGCGAAGATCCCCTTTCTGGCAGCATCACCAGCCGGTTGGGGCGGACGCACGAACCCCGCGCCGAGCTATTGGGAATTTTCATCAAGTACCAGCTCGCGACCGAGTTTCCCACTGACGTGGAGCGCGAAGCCGCGGCCCTGCCGGATCGCGTGGATGCCCGTGAAGCAGCGCACCGACTCGATTATCGGGAGAAGGCGGTGTTCACGATCGACCCCGACGACGCGAAGGATTTCGACGACGCCCTCTCCTACGAACCGCTCGACGGCGGCGAGGTCCGCGTCGGTATCCATATTGCCGACGTGTCCACCTATGTGCACTCCGGCTCTGCATTGGACATAGAGGCCCAACGCCGTGGCAACTCCACTTATTTGGTCGGTGTCGTAATTCCGATGCTGCCGGAAAAACTCTCCAATGGCCTCTGCTCGTTGGTCGAGGCGCAGGATCGCCTGTGCAAAGCCGTCTTCCTCACCTTCGGAAAGAACGGCCGAATCAAGGAGACCACTTACGCCAATACGATCATCCGCAGCCGCAAGCGCCTCACTTACAAGCAGGCCTACGCGTTCATGTTCGAGGACAACCTTGGCCGGATTCGCGACCTCCCGCTGCCACCCAAGCACCAGACCGGTTCCACTGGCCGCGCGCTGCGGGAGCTGAGTGACGCGGAACTGACTGACTTGCAGAAATGGATTCGCGCGCTCTGGAAAATCGGCGGCAAACTCCGCAAGGACCGGATGGCGCACGGCAGTCTGGACCTGGATATGCCGGAAACGAAGATTTTTGTCGACCCCGAGGGCTATGCCGACCGCTTGGAGAAAATCGAACACGACGAGAGTCACCAACTCATTGAGGAGTTCATGCTCGCCGCCAACGAAGCGGTGGCTCGCCTCACGCGCACCCATTCCCTCGCCTCCTTGTACCGGGTCCACGACGAGCCGGATGTCGAAAAACTAGAGGAATACCGCAGCCTGCTCGCCACGTTCGGCATCGAAGTGGGCGACCTTACCGTTCGCGCGGAACTGGTGCGGCTCCTCGAAACCCTGCGCACGCACCCGCAAGGCTACACCCTTCGCACGCAGCTTTTGCGCAGCCTGAAAAAGGCGGCGTATCGGGCCAGCCCGGATGGCCACTTCGGATTGCACAAGAAAGATTACACTCACTTCACTTCGCCGATTCGCCGCTACTCGGATCTGGTCGTGCACCGGGTGTTCCAACATTACCTGGCGAAACACGGCGGCGGCGGCGCGAAGGGCGCGGGATACGATATGCCGCGGATGGAGCGAATGGGCGAACATCTCAGTCTGACGGAAATCAGCAGCGCCGAGGCCGAGCGCGAAAGCGTGCGGATCAAACTGCTCGAGTTCTTCGAGCGGGAACTACACAAGGAGCCGAAAACGCGTTTCGACGCCATTATCACGGACGTGCGCGCCAATGGGTTCTTCATCGAACTGACCGAGTCGATGACGTTCGGCTTCGTCTCCGCCAACAACCTCGGCGATGACCATTACACGTTAAATAATGCGGGCACGGCGCTCAGTGGCCGGCGTCGAAAAAAACATTATGAAATTAACGGTCGGCTGAGCGTGGTCGTGGATAAGGTCGATCGGTTCAAGCGATTGATCGACTTCCGGCCGGCGAATTGAGGCGATCTGCGGGGCAGGAGTGAAACTAAAGTCAGGATTTGCCTCCGCGCCGCGGCCGTGACCCTTTTTAGCGCTGCATGAACCACTTCGACTTTCCCCGCGCCTTCCGCGCCGTCTACGACCAAGCCGTGACCCGCTACGCGCAGGGTGAGCGCAGCGCCGATCGGATTTGCTCGGCCGAGGGTGCGGCCTTCCTGGCCGCGAACGGCATCACCGCCCAGCACCTCTTTGACTACGCAGAGGACCACAACGGCTACAATGGCGAGCCGGGGCCGGAACATGCGCTCGCCATCGAACTGGTGCGGCGCGATTTTTTTCTTAACGCGCAAAACGGAAAATCCTCAAACAACCGCCTCGACGAAACGAAGCTCCCCGGTAAAGCAGACACCGTGCGGGGAATGGCATGGTTGCCCCGGATCATCCCCAAAGCTCGCGCGAAACTGCGGGGAGAGTTGCCGCCCAGTCTTATGTACGGCTGTGGAGGAGACCGACGCTTTTTTAAAGAACACGATATTCTCCCCCACGAGTTTCTCACGCTGGTTTGGCGCGCGGCCAGTGACGACGAGATCGTTGACTGGGTTTCCCGCCGCACCGCAGCGCGTTAACTCCCCATGCTTTAATCGTTATCGCTAACTGTTGACCGCCTGATCTGCGCGCGTACGCTTTACGCAAATCCCATCAGCCGCCCATGAAATACACGCTGAACGTTAACGGACAGTCCCGCACCGTGGATGTCCTGCCTGATACCCCGCTCCTCTGGGTGCTCCGCGATACGCTGGAGCTTCCCGGCACGAAATTCGGCTGTGGCGTCGGCCAATGTGGCGCCTGCACGATCCACCTCAATGGCGTGCCCACGCGGGCCTGCATGACTCCGGTTTCGACCGTCGGCCGCATGAAGGTCACGACGATCGAGGGGCTGGCAGCAAGCGCCACCAAGCTGCACCCGTTGCAGCAGGCGTGGTGCGAACTCGATGTGGCCCAATGCGGCTACTGCCAGGCGGGCCAGATCATGACGGCTGCGGCGCTGTTGAGGGACAATCCGAAGCCGACGAACGACGACATTGATGGCGCAATGGCGGGCAACCTGTGCCGTTGCGGAACCTACACCCGCATCCGCGCAGGAATTAAGCGCGCAGCGGAACTCACCAACGGCGGAACGGAGGCCGGCCAATGAACACCCCCACTCTCGCAGGCCCGGTAAGTCGCCGGGATTTCTTCAAGCTCACCGGCCTCGCGGGCGGTGGTTTCGCACTCGCATTCTACATACGGTCCGGGGCGACCGGGTCCGCGGCGGAAACGACTGCAAACGATTTCGCGCCCAACGCCTTTATCCGCATTTCGCCATCAGGGAGTGTGACGATCGTGTCCAAGCAGCCCGAGATGGGCCAGGGCGTGAAGACCTCACTGCCCATGATCATTGCGGAGCAACTCGAGGTGCCGTGGAAGGAGATCACGATTGAACAGGGCGACTTTCACGAAAAATATGGCGGCCAAAGCGCGGGCGGCAGCCAGTCGACGCCGAGCAATTACGACAACTTTCACCTCCTCGGAGCCACGGCACGCACGATGCTGGTCGCAGCGGCCGCCCAAACGTGGGGCGTTCCAGCCAGCGAGTGTCGCGCGGAGAAAGCCGCGGTCATTCACAACTCGGGTAAATCGCTAAAATACGGCCAACTCGTCGCCAAGGCCGCGACGCTGCCCGTTCCCGCGAAGGAATCCGTCGTCCTCAAGCAACCGAAGGATTTCAAGCTCCTCGGCACGCGCGTACCCCAATTCGACAGCACCAACATCGTCACGGGCAA
>JBEENF010000356.1:0-4519 GCA_041192325.1 Verrucomicrobiota bacterium | reverse complement strand
GCCGGGAAACTCCAGCCGAATCCCCTCGGGCCGGACCGAGATTCGGGTGCCCGCCGTTCTCATTCGTCGCGCCGGCTGGCGGGGTCGGCTTCCAGTTCGTGACACGCGCGGAGAAACGACGCGGCGGACCAGGCTTGGAACGCCTTGCCCATGGGCCGGCCGGTCTGGCCGTGGGCCCATTCGTTGAACTCCCATTCCTGGTCGCGACCCAACTGGTTGAGCTGTGCCAGCCGGACCAGCTCGCGCGACGCCACCTCTTGAAAACCGAGCCGGTAAATGAAGCGCACCCACATGCCGCCCACGAAAGGCCAGATGCCCCCGTTGTGATAATGATGCGGCAGATTCAGCAGATTGACGGTGTAGTAGGCCCGCCAGTCCGGATCTCCGGACTGTACCACCGGATACAGGTTTGCCACGGGCCACGGTTGGTTGACCCCCACGCCCCACATGAAGCGAAACGCCGCGCGGGCGCGTTCGAGATCGAGCAGGTTCATCAGGAACGCGAGTACGTTGCCAAACACGTCGCAGCGCCAGTTGAAGGCAAACGGCGTGATTTCCGCCAGCAGGTACTGGGTATCGCCGACGGCAAACTGCCGATCCGCAAATCGATGCGGGCGCGGGTCGTTTTGGCCGGGTTGCGTGCTTGGCCAAAAACTCTCCATCACGCGCCCGCGAATGCGCTGCGACCACCGCAGGTACTCCTTCGCGCGATCGAACTGCCCCGTCAGCTCGAGCATCCGTCCGTAGCACACGTTGGCGCGAAACCACAGGACCTCGTCGTACAGCACGTTGTAGCTGCGCCCGAAGAGATCGGTCCAGTCCGCCGCCTCTGGAATTTCGAGCAGACCGTCGTTGTTGCTGTCGTGCGCGCTCAGCCAGTTCATCACCGTCTGGATTTTCTCGGCGTGCCGATAGAGCAGGGAGAGATCGCCCGTGTGCGCGGCGTAATTGTACAACGCGATGATCACCCACAGGCCGCTGTCGATCGACGCGATGTTGCCGACGCCCGCGTAGTCGGGCACGCCGTCATCGATGCGGACGTTGGCGGGAATCTGCCCGGTCGGGGAAACCGCATTGAGGAGAGTCTCGAAGGTGCGCACCTGCGCGGCGCGAATCTCGGGATCGTCGACGTGGAGCGAGCACCAGATGGTGATCGCGCCATCGCGCGCCCAGACGCTGCGGTAATTGACGTCGGTGCCCGTCACGGAATTGTCCGCCAACGAGCAGGCGGAAAACCCGCGCGGCGTGATGTTTTTCTTCAGCGCGACCAGCGCCCGTTCATAAGCTGTCGCCAGCAGGGCCCGCTCCGCCTCGGACAGTGCGCCCAGATGCGAGCTCGTGAACAGCATCCTGAAACCCGCCGACATGTGGCTCCCCGATGGGCGCAGCGATTCCCGGCGCGGAATGCTCGTCAGGACGCCGAAGTGCCGCAACCCATCGATCACGCCGTCGGCGATGATTTCCCGGGAGGCATGTACCGGAAGTTCCACCGTTGCCTCGTAAAGTTCGGGCTGGGCGTTCTCGACGATAATGCCGCGCACCCCGGGCAGGCGGAACATGCTGGCGTCATTGCCGGTGTCGCCGGCCACGAGCACGTGCTCGAGCGGAATTTGCAGATGGTGGCACAGCCATTGGAGCGCACCCCCCTTCGTCGCATTGCGCGGCAATATATCCAGGTCACGTGAGCTGGAGTACACGACGTTTACCGCCAGGCCGAGCTGCGCCAGCTGTTGCTTGAGGTCGCGGATCGCCGAGGGCGAAGCCACGTCCATGAACCAGCTCGACTTGAACGGGTGTTGAAATTCCTGGCTTTGCAGGCGGGTTCCCGGAAAACGACGGGTCACGGCAATCACCTTCGCCAGATCCCAGCCCTCGGTAAGATGCTGTTCAAACGCTGACAAAAAAGTGTTGTTCCTGACGTCGAAAATCTGGGTGCCGACGCCACCAATGTAATAGTCGCCGGCGGGCAGCGTCCCATCATGAACAAAGCGGCTCAGATCATCGAGCAAACGCCCGCTGTTAAATACCAGCAGGGGGCGCGTCTCGGAAGGGAGCGTTTCCCACACGGCCTTAAAGCGCTCCGTCGATTCCGGATTACCGAGCAGTGTGCCGTCTAAATCGGCGCTAAACAGGCGGACGGGGGATGGAGACGGGACGTCCAAGAGCGAAAGGGTGGGTGTTCTCGAAACGAACCGGAGCCGCAGACCGCGGTGTCGCGCACCTTACGAGGGGGGCCGGAGCGGTCAAGGCGCGCAGGCAATCCTCCCGCGATGCGGGCAAAATGCCTGTGCCTCGGGAGGCGCGCCGTTTCGAAATCGCGGTCGATCCGCCCCTGCCGGGGAAATTTTCCGGCTAATCCAGCGCGAGTCGGCGAATGCGCAGACGGTTGAGTTTGCCCACCTTCTCGTCGCCCGCGCAGTAGCCAAGCAGGACCGCATCCTTCACAAAATGAATCGCGGTGTAGCAATACCAGCCTTCGGGATCGGACTCGATTTGGCGCGTGGAATGCCAGGTTCTGCCGTTGTCGTCCGACAACGCCGAGACCAGCGGCGTGCGCTTCGCCTTGGGAAAGGGAAACTTGCCCGAGTGGTCGTTATAGATCGCCAGCAGCCGCGACGTGCCCGGGATGACCTTGATGCTGGCGGGGGAATTGGGTGAAGCGAGCGGACCGGCGACGGGCGCGCTCCAGCTTTTTCCGGCGTTGGTCGAACGCATTTCGTACTGAAAACCCTGATCGGTGCGCGCCCATGAGAGCAGTGTCTGGTCCGGCAGTTCGACCACGCCCGGCTCCTGCAGCCCGCTGCGCGTGAGGCCGGGCAACGCCCACCAGGTATCCGCCTCGCGCCACGTCTGGCCTTCATCGTCCGATAGGTACCAGCAGTCGATGGCCCGGGCATCGAAGGATTTGGCGGCTTCCGGCACGGTGTCGCGTGAACGGTGAAACGCCACGGGAACGACCAGCCTACCGGTGGAAAGTTGCGCGACGCGATCGTTGTTGAGCACGAAATAACCCGGCGCCGCGACGACGAGCGTCGGCGCGCCCCACGTGGCGCCTTCGTCGGTGGAAATGCGCAAGCGGGGCCGGCAATCCAGCCAGCTGTTCTTGAGGAGATAAAACATCGCGAGCCGGCCGGACTTCAGCCGCAGCAACGACACACTCATCACGTTGTTGCCGCCTTCGTTCTCCACGACGACGCGCGGCGAACTCCAACTGCGACCGTCGTCCCGCGATTCGATCGCCACGATGCGCGCGGGGCTGTGATCCGCGGAGCCACCGTTAAACTGCGTGTAACAAAAAAGAATGCGGCCGTCCTTCAGCGTGGCGAACGAGCCCTCGGAGTTGCGCGGATTATCCTTGGTGGGCTCGATGTCGTACACTCCGGTCGGGGCGGCACTCCCCACGGCGGACAGAAAAAAGGCGAGGAGTAGGATCAAACTGGGTTTGAGCATTAACCATGGGACCGAGCGCGCGGGCCGATGTCGAGTCGGCAGCCATCGGAGTGACGTGCTTTTGTGCGCGACGGCGAACGACTGAAGCGTACTGTGGGGACCGCGTCGCGTTCTTTCCTGATCCACTTCAACCATGAAAACCCTTTCGTTGTTTCACCTTTCCCCTTCGAGGTTTGGCTCGCGCGCGCTGCTGCTGGGCGCGTTGGCGGTCGCGCTCGCCGCGAGTGCGTTGGGCGGAACACCACCGTTAATGTTTCAGGCGGGCGCGGCCGCGGTGGATATCACACCGGAGGCGGGTGCCACTAATTGGGTGACGAACCGTCCCTATGAAGGGATTCTCGACCGCCTTTACGTCCGGGCGTTGAGCCTGGCTTCCGGCGATGGCCGCGTGTGCATCCTGACGCTGGATATTACCGACATTAGCGAGCCCGATGTCGTGGCGATCCGCCGCGTGGTAGGCGCGGCCATCGACCTCGCGCCGGGCCGGATCCTGCTCAACAGCTCGCACAATCATTCCGGCCCGACATCGCCCCAGTACAAGGAGGTGGGCGACCCCACGAGAAAAGTCGCAACCAACGAGCTGTTGGAAAAGTGGAAACGGGAACTGCCCGCGCGGTGTGTACAGGCGGCGCGCCAGGCTGACCTCGCGCGGCGTCCGGTTACGCTGGGCATTGGCCGGGCAAATGTGGGCGAATGGCTTTTCAACCGCCGGCCGGTCCGTCCCGATGGCATGGTGAAGTCCACGCTGCTACCCGCCGATCCGAACAGCCTGCCCGGCGGATTGCGCTTCGGTCCCGTCGATCCGACGGTGGAAGTGCTTTCGTTCCGCGATGCGACGGGACAGTCCGTCGCGACATTGTTCAATCTCGGTTGCCACGCCGTGGCCGTCTACTCCGCGAGCAAGGGCGTGTCCGCGGACTGGCCGGGCATCGCCTGTCAGAAACTTAAGGAAACGCTCGGGGGCGAAGTTCTTTTTCTACAGGGCTGTGGCGGCGACATCGTGCCGGCGCGGCGGGGGCTGCAACCGGCCAAGGAGATGGGCGTGGGCGTTGCCGAACGGGTCGCCCGA
>JBEENF010000355.1:0-4530 GCA_041192325.1 Verrucomicrobiota bacterium | reverse complement strand
GAAAAGGCCGGCGGATTCGATCAGAAGAAGGTTCTTGCCGTTATACGATACGAGACCGATGTCGCAATGAAAGATGCGGTCGGGGCTCCATCCTTCGGCCACCTCATGCGGCGCACCATAAATTCCGAAGGAGCGTGCGATATTGTTCGCGGTGCCAACCGGCAGAATGCCGAGCGGCACATCCCGACCGCCAATATATTTCGCGACCTTTCCGATCGTGCCGTCGCCGCCCGCCGCGATGATCAGATCCACGGCGCTATCCAGAATAGAATGAAAGGCACCACTGTCGACGGCGCAATATTCCGCTTCGATCCCCGCCAGCGTTAATGCATCGACGATCTCCGATTTTCGGAGATCGTTCTTTCCCGCTTCGGAATTGTGACAAAGAATGACCCGGTTCCACATGACGACTCCGTAAACTCCCGGGAAAAGCCAAAGCGCTGCGGGAAAACGCCCGCAAACGAAACGAAGCCTGATGCAAGACTGTTCCATGACAACGCCGTAGCCTTGCCGTCCCGGTCAACATGCTCGGTCAACATGCCCGGTCAACATGTCAGCGTGGAAATGAAGGGGATCATTCCGGCGCGGCCGCCGTTTCCTTCTGAGCGCCCTTGCCCGAACCTCAGTCGAGAGCCCCAATTTACCGAAAGAACATATGTCATGGATCAACTCTCCGAAGCCTTGCTCTCCGACACCGAGTTGCAGGAGATTGAAACGCTCGCCATCGAACTCGCCAATCTCGCGGGCGCCGAGATCGTCACCAAGTTGGGAAGCGAGATTGCCGTTCGCTACAAAAACTCTCCGAAGGGCGAAGTGTCGTTCAAAGATCCGGTATCCGATGTGGACGAAAGGGTGGAAAGCCTGATCCGTACCCGCCTCGCGGAACACTTTCCCGCGCATGATGTGATCGGCGAGGAAATGACCACGCTCGGTCTCGCTCATGACGTCCTTTGGGCGGTCGATCCGATCGACGGTACCGCCAATTTCGTCAACGGATTTCCCCTATTCGCAGCCTCCATTGGTGTCCTGCATAGGGGCCGGCCTGTCGTGGGTGCGATCTGGTGTTCGCTGACGCATCGTCTGCGTCCCGGCGTTTATCACGCCCGTGTGGGCAGCGGTCTTTTCCTCGACGGCGAAACCGCTACCCCGCGCGACCGTCCCTCGGTTCGCCGTGGGCTTGCGGGTCTTCCCGATTACGCCATGAGCGATTGGCCGTGGCAGATCCGGAAGACCGGCTCCGCCGCCATCGAATGTGCATTTGTCGCCGCGGGGCTTCTTCAGGTGGCGCGTTTCGATACACCGAATATCTGGGATGTTGCGGGCGGCGCTGCGCTGGTGAAAGCCTCCGGCGGCGACATCCGCACGCGCACGGCCGAGGGTTGGTCGGAGCTGCACCGCTTTGATGCCGGCCTGCGCAATGGAATGCCCGGCGATTTGCGCGGCTGGAAACAGCCCTTGGTAATCGGGCGTCCCAGCGCCGTGACTCAGCTTCTGTCCCTGTGACAAATCGGGGAAATGCTGCGCCGCCACAAAATCGCTGCAACCAGGGCGGTGTGCACACGTTACCGCTTGGGAACTAGCACAAACGGCCAGGCTCGATGTCCTACGCAAGTCAAGCATGCCCCGAGAGGGAAAACATTCATGTCGTCCAGAGCGAGCCGGACGGTGTCTATGGTCTGCTGGGCCTTCCCGAAAATGCCAAAGGTCTGATCGTTTTTGTTCATGGTCTTTATCCCCTGAGCCCTTGGGAACAGCGCGCGGCGTCCATGCTGCGCCGCCTACCGCTTGCCACCCTGATGGTGGATCTGATGACGGTCGACGATGAAACACACCCGGATGAGATCATTGAGGCCGAGGCCTTGGCCGCCCGCCTCGTTGCCGTCACACGCTGGGCCCGCAGCATTGACGATCTCGCACATCTGCCGCTCGGATATTTCGCCTCCGGTGTGGGGCTTGGTGTCGCGTTTTCGGCGGCGGCGCAATTGGGCTCGGATGTGAGCGCCATCGTTTCCCATGCGGGCAGAGTGGAGAATAATGACGCCATGCTCGCTCATGTTCGCGCGCCGACGCTCTTCGTTTCGGGCGGCGGCGATCAGGAAGCGACTCACATGGCGCGCGAAGCGCTGGCGCGGATGGAATGCCCGAAATGGTACGTCACGGTGCCGGGCGTCGGAAAAATAACCGGCGACCGCGAATTGATCGATGACGCCGCGACGTTTGCCGCCATCTGGTACAGCCGGCACCTGCACTGAATTCGCTCCAGCACCGCTCGCCGCGTGACAAGGCGCGGCGATCTGTGGCGTATGGGGGCTGAAGAAGCGGGCGGGCCATCTTGCAGCATTGGGATGTTATAATTATCGGCGCGGGCGCGGCGGGCATGATGTGCGCCGCTGAGGCAGGCAAACGCGGCCGCTCGGTACTGGTGCTTGATCATGCAGAAAGCCCGGGCGAGAAAATCCGTATCTCCGGAGGGGGACGCTGTAATTTCACCAACATCCATACTTCGCCCGCGCAGTTTCTCTCTCACAATCCCCATTTCTGCATTTCCGCGCTGTCGCGCTATACGGCCGCCGACTTCACCCAATTGGTGAAACGTCATGGCATAGCCTTCCACGAGAAGACGCTAGGCCAATTGTTCTGTGATGGCTCGGCCGGTCAGATCATCGATCTGCTGCGCGATGAAATGGAAAAGGCCCACGCCGTGCTGCGTCTCGAAACTTCGGTCGTCAATGCTGAAAAAAACGATTCCGGTTTCCGTCTTTCTTTGTCGGCGGGCGAACCGGTCGAATGTGACTCGCTGGTAATCGCAACGGGCGGAAAATCCATTCCTAAAATGGGGGCAAGCGATTTCGGATATCGCCTCGCAGCTCATTTCGGTGTGCCGGTTATGGAAACCCGGCCTGCTCTGGTGCCGCTGGTGTTCGGTGAACAAATCCTCGCAAAGCTTAAACCGCTGGCGGGCGTCAGCGTTTCGGGCCGCGTACGATATGGCCGCGCGTCGTTCGACGAGGCGATCCTCTTCACCCATCGCGGGCTAAGCGGTCCCGCTATCCTGCAGATTTCGTCCTACTGGCGTGAAGGCGGCGAGATACTTGTCTCCATGCTCCCGCATGTCGATCTGTTCGAAATGCTTCGCGTCGCGCGCCAGGCGAATGGGCGGCAGATGTTGGCGACCGCCCTCTCGGAATTTCTTCCCAAACGCGTTGCGCGCCTGGTGGTCGAGGAGGAGGGCGTCCCGGGCCCGCTCGCCGGTCTTTCCGATGCCGACTTGCGCAAAATATCCGAGGCGGTGAATGCATGGCGCGTGAAGCCGACGGGATCCGAAGGTTATCGCACCGCTGAAGTCACATTGGGCGGCGTCGATACCAGAGCGCTCGATTCCCGAACCATGGCCGCGAAATCGGTTCCCGGCCTCTATTTCATCGGCGAGGTCGTCGATGTCACCGGGTGGCTGGGCGGCTACAATTTCCAATGGGCATGGTCCTCCGGCTGGTGCGCCGGGCAGGCGGTATAGCGCCCTACCGCTGCCCTTCCGGTGTTCCGCTCAAGCTGGGGGGGCGAAAGAGCCCATATATCGCTCCGAATCCCTACAACTCGGGTACCGCGCCCATCGCGCGTCCATAGCTTGTGCGTGAACGAAACGGCATGTCGCCCCGGGTTGATGATTCGGACTCTGTTCGTGCTTCCTGTGTTCCAGGGCTGCCCGGCGCGGTTGCGCCTCCCCCATACGGGGCTTCCGCTTCATCCAAATGGAGAAAAACCTGGGTCTCTGCCAAAAGAGCGGGAAGACATAGGATTCGTCGGAGCGTTCCGGTTCCCGCCGCGTTCATGCTGAGTTCACGCGCCGTCTGCAAATGTGTCATGCCGGTTTTCCGCAAAGGTGCGCTGCCGGGTTTTGGAGGATTGAATGAAAAGGCTGGCATCGTTTATCGGATTGGCGACGGCAACCCTGCTATCGGCCTGCGCTACCGAGGGCGGCTACACCTATACCGAAACCTATTATAGCGGCGGCGCCTATGGTGGACCCTATGACAACAATGCGGGCTACTACGATCCCTATTGCGAGCGCTATGACTACTACGATCCGCCGTGGGGTTATCCGTCCGACTATTGCCGGTACGATACCTGGAACGATCCGATCTATTACGGTGGTTCTTGGTACAGCGGTCCGATCTACCATCGCAATTACGAAGGCTTCGACTGGTTCTGGCTGAATGGCAACTGGCGTCGTGACGAATGGCGCGACGGCAGACGTCCGAATATCGACTGGAACCGGCATTATCGTTGGAACGGCGAGCGCCGCGATTGGCGAAACCGTGACCGCGATCGCAACGATCGCGATTGGGACCGTGACCGTGACGGACGCTGGGACCGCGACGATTGGAATGGCGGCAATGGCCCGGGCAACAATGGTGGCTGGAACGGTGGCAACAACGGACCCGGCAACAATGGCGGCAACAACGGCCCGGGCAATAATGGCGGCTGGAACGGTGGCAACAACGGACCCGGCAACAATGGCGGCAACAACGG
>JBEENF010000354.1:0-4532 GCA_041192325.1 Verrucomicrobiota bacterium | reverse complement strand
GCCATTGATCGACACCGGCTTGGCGTTGGTTACGACCACGGGTCCCACGACGCGCAGTTGCGCCTGGCCGTTCAGCGTGAGGCTCTGAAACGCGTAGCGGGCGGGGACGAAGGCGCCGGCCACTCCGAGGGTCAATCCGCCGCTGCCATTTGCGGTGAAGTCGCCATAGGTCCCCGCGGGCACCGTCACGGTGCCCGCAGCGCCCACGAGCGTAAGGTGGCGAACGTCGGTGAAATCAGTGGGGGTCTGGGTGACTCCGCTAACCGTTAGGTCGCGTGTGCCGGTTGGCGCGGCGGGGGGAGCGATTTCCGGCAGAGCCACCGCGTCGGTGCGAGTGCGCAGGTTACCGAGTCGCGCGTTGCCGTTTAACGTGACGGTGTAACCGCCGGGGGCGACGCCACCCGATCCGGGCAGCGTGCCCCCGAAAACTGCGTTGCCATTGAGGCGCAGCGCGGGAGTGCCCGGCACCAAAAGATTCTCACTGATGGTGGCGCCACTGTTGAGCGTCACGTTTTCTCCGAGGAGCTGCTGGACGGAACCCTCGATGACGCCGTTAATGGACGGGGCGTGACGCACGACGGCGGCGGGCGGGCCGGCGTGCAACGCGGCCCCGATCGCGGCCAGTAGCCCAATACCCGTGCCCATCCCGGCGCGGCAAAATGAAAGCGGAATCATGAGGGCGGGGCGGTTTGCCGCGACGCAGTGCAGGCGTGCTTCTCCAGGTCCGACTTACCGTGGCGCCGCTCCCGCTCGTTGTTGGCGCCAGCGGGTCGGAAGCGTTGTTCCGAAGCGGGAAGCCCAAGCCACACGCATGCTCATCGTGGGCCTCGTCATCATGCCCGCAGCCTTCTTCGTGCACCGGCCTTTGCACAAAGGCTTCGATTACCGGAAATCTTGTATTCCGCCCGCGCGGTGAACCCCGCCTGATGGGACGATCGTTCGCCGGGCGTCGCACGGACCTTGAAACCCCGCGCGACTTGAGTCTGTTTCTTCCCTGATGAAAAAAATCATTTTGCTCGGCACGCTCTGCGCAATGCTGGTCTCCGGTCCGGCGGGGGCCGCCGCCGTGGAGGGGAAGGCGCCTCCCGGCGCAAAATCAGACCTAATCTCCGGCAAGGTGATCGAGACCATGAGCTCCGGCGGCTACACGTATGTGTACGTGGATACCGGCGCGAAAAAAGCGTGGGCCGCGGCGCCGGTGTTCACCGTCAAGGTCGGCGACTCCGTGGTCGTGGCCGATGCGATGAGCATGGCGAATTATCGCAGCAAGACGCTGAACCGGACCTTCGATGTCGTTTACTTCAGCGGCAACGTGACCGTGAACGGCAAGCCCACGGGTGGCGCCGCGCAGCCCGGCGCTTTGCCGGCCGGCCATCCCCCGACCGCGTCGTCGGGCCTGCCGGCCGGCCATCCGCCGACCGCAGGCGCCGCGGCTGCCGCGGCCCCGAATCTGACCGGCATCAAGCGCGCCGAAAACGGGCAGACGGTGGCGGAAATCATCACCGGCTCGGCCAAGTTTGCCGGCAAGCCGATCGCGCTCCGCGGCCGGGTCGTGAAATTCAACGGCGGGATTATGGGTAAGAATTGGCTGCACATCCGCGACGGTTCCGGCGCCGAGGGCACAAACGATCTTACCGTCACGACGGCGGCCGGGGCCAAGGTGGGCGATCTCGTGCTGGTCACGGGCGTGCTCGCGACCAACCGGAATTTCGGCAGCGGTTACAGCTATCCCCTCATTGTCGAGGACGCGAAAGTCGTCGTGGAGTAAGCGCGCCCCAACGGTCCTCGTCGCCCGGCGGGAGCGTGGAAAACGTCGCGCGGTCGCGCCGGAATTTAGGGCGGTGACCGCGGCGTGCGGCGAGCGGCGCCCTCGCCTCAGGCGCCGGCCACGGCGGCGAGCTTGAGCAAGGCGCGGAGTTCGGCGACTTCCGTGAGCGTCGTTTTCGCCAGAAAGCCCCGCGCGTGGGTAAAGTGAACGCCGGGCTGGCCGGCGAGGCGCGTGAAGTCGAGCCGCGGGTGGTCGCGAAAACGTTCCAGCCCGTAACCGGTGCTGCGGCGATCGGGACTGATCATGCCGACGACCTGCTCGACCAAACCGCGGCTTTGGATGAAGCGATCAAGTCCCGCGGACGGTTCTTCGGGCAACGGGTCGGTGCGCGGGACGAACAGGATTTGCGCGGACCGCCCCGCGAGGTCGATCGTCCAGAACTCGGCGTGGCGCTCGAGGTAGTCGAGGCGCGCGCGCATGGATTTTACGTAAAGCAGGATGTCTTCGCCGATCAGCCGCATGATTTCCCCCAGCGGCTCGCCCGGTTCGATGCGGGTCGACTGCGCAAAACGGCGCAGCAGGGCGCCGTTGATCGGCGAGTTGAGTCGCAGCAAGGCGTCCATCGTAACGCCCAGCCATTTTGCGGTGTGGATGGGGCCGCGTGAATCGAACCGCTCGGTGGTTTCCAGCCAGTCGCAAAAAAGGCGGGCGTCGTCGTAGAGTCCGAGGTGCTGCAGGACGAGGGACAAGGAGCAGACCGGCGGATGATCCGCGGGAAACTGGTGATGATCGAAATTGTGGAGTTCGGGCTGGTGCTGGTGACCGACGTCCACGACGCAAACTTTGGGGTCGGCCAGTTCGCCGGGCGTGGGCTCCCGTCGGAGAATCGGGGCGGAGTGGAGGGTCAGCAGGACGCTGCAGGCGAGGAATTCGTCGGCATGGGCGCCGCCCGGGTGGGTGAGGATCGTGGCGAACGGAGACATGAAGACTCGCGATGCTGCCCACGGTTCACCGCGCCGCAATGCAGGATCGCGCGGACGAGCGCGCGCTTGGAGCCAGGAGCCCCGAGTTGGGCCGCCACCGTTGCCCGCAGCGGAAAGTTTGGGGCGGAAACCGTGAGGTTTCGTGGGGGTGTGCCGCGGGTCCTGCGGGCTCCCGCGCGCGGCTCCGAGTGAACTTAAACCGCTTTAGTTCGTACCCGGCGGAGTGGCCGGCGCGGGGCAGCGGGGGGACTCAGGCGCGGAGGCCGAGGCCGATCTCGCGCCGCAGATAGGCGAGGGATTTTTCCAGTTCGGATTTTTGGTAGGCTTGGGAAATTTTGAGGCCCTCCGGGCCGGCCGGCGCTTTGAAGGGCGGGAGCGGATGCCCGCGCTGGGCGAGCGCTTCGAATTTGGCCAGCGCGGCAGGGCGGCGATCGTAGTGCGACCAGAATTCCGGGCGCTTGTAGGGGAAGGCGCGCTGTGAGCCGGAAATCGTTTCGATCATCATCGGCACGCGCGGACATAGCTCGGCCCAGCGGGCGGCGTAGCGTTTCCAATCGATCAAGCCCTCGCCGGCGGCGGTCCACTGGACGACCGCGCCTTCCGGCGTTTCCCAGATCATCTCATCGCGCAGACTCGAGCAAATCGTCACGGGGCCGAGCGTTTCGAGCACGTCCAGGGGATCTTCGAGCGTCCACGCGGCGTTGCCGGAATCAAGATTGGCGCCGACAATATCGTGCCCGGCGCGGTCGATGAGTTCGCGGAGTTCCCACGAGTGCAGGTCGCCGGAATGGTTTTCCACCGCGACCTGGAGGCCGGACGCGAGGATGTCACGACGGCAGGCGTGGAGCACGGTGATCGTATCAGCGATGCGCGCCCGGATGCCCCCGGGCGATTTGCGATCCTCACTGTTGCCGAGGATGACGCGGAAAACGGGCGAGCCGAGAGCCTGGGCGGCGCGGAGACCGAGGCGCAGGTGCTCCTCGGCGGAGCCGCGCGTGGTTTTGAACACGCCGGAAGTCGGACAGATGCTCCAGCTGCCGAGATAGAGCGCCACGCCGGCGGCGGCGGCCTGGCGACGGATCTCCCGTAGCGCGGAATCGTCGAGGCTGGTGAAGGCGTCGAGGTCGGAGATGAGCAGCGAGTCACATTTGATCGACGCGGCGTAGGCGATGAGTTCGGGGGCTTTCCAGGCCATCGCGCGGACGGCGTAGTTGTCCATGCCGAGCGCGATTTTCGGCGCCTTCGCGCTGCCGGCGGCGCGGAGGGCAGGACGGGCGGCAAGGGCGGCAGTAGCGGTGGCGAGACTCGTGAGGAAGGAGCGGCGTTGCATGTGGGGTAACGGAAAAGAAAACCGCCAGGGTGGGGCGTGTCGATGCGGAGTCGGTGGGTGGGGTTGGAGGAGAGGCGAATCAGGAGGTACGCCGTGCCGTACTGCATGAACGGAACATGCTTGGACTGATTCATTCCGGTCCGTCCGCGGCAAAACAAAAGATAACTGTTGCATGACAAATTTGCGACTGTTCCCGTATCAGTCCAATCTGCATGAAGAACCCCGCTGCCAATGGCGTTTTCTCGGGCAATCATTGTTAACCCCTGCACTTCAGCTTGCGCCGTCGCTCCGGCGACGCTGCAGCCTTTAATCTATCCCCGTGTTCAGCTTCTCGCTCGCCGCAATGCCTCGTTCCTTTCGCTTAACCTTGGACGGGCGGCTTCGCCGGTTGATTTTTTGCGTGGGGACCGCCCTATGCTTTTACTCGCTGGGGACCGCGGCCATTCCTTTC
>JBEENF010000353.1:0-4545 GCA_041192325.1 Verrucomicrobiota bacterium | reverse complement strand
CAGCGTTACCGCGTGGGCGAAGTCATCCTGGAGATCACCAAGGTCCGTCGGCCATGCGACCAACTGACGCCTTACGGTGAAGGCATCCAGAAGGCGGTCTTCGACGCCGAAGTGAAAGCCGGGAACACGGCATCGCCAACCTGGGGACTTAGCGGATTCTACGCGGCGGTCGTTCAATCCGGCACGTTGCGCCCCGGCGACAGCATTACTCTGCTGGAGGAAGCGGTCTGACCGAGCCTCAAGTCACTCACTACCTTGCCCGCTTCCGGGATCAGCACCGGGCTTCGTTTGAGCGCCTGACGGCTGTTGCGCCGGGTAAGCGCTACCTGACGGCGGTGTTCCAGCACAGCCGATTTCTTTCCGAATCTATCCTTGCTCATCCAGAATGGGCTGAGGAGTTGTTGCGCGCCGGCTATTTGAACACCGCCGTTTCCCGCGAGCAGTTGCGCGCGCGCCTCGCCGCCTCACTCACGCCCGGAGTGCCGCCGCCGGTCGAGCTGGCGCGTTTCCGTCGCCGTCAAATCCTGCGCATCATGTTGCGGGACGTTCTCGACCATGCAACGCTGCCCGAGATCACCGGCGAACTTACCGCCCTGGCTGATGTCATGCTGGACGTGGCCTATGAGCGTATCCACGATGACCTGATGGAGCGCTACGGCGAGCCGCAAGCGCCGGGCGGTGTCGCTCAATTCTCGGTGATCGCGCTGGGCAAGATGGGCGCGGAGGAGTTGAATTACAGCTCCGACATTGACCTGATGTTTCTTTATTCGGCGAATGGCGAGACGGCTGGTCCGAATCGCATCACCAACCGCGAGTTCTTCAAGCGGGCCGCGAACCAGCTGACGGGACTGCTGGGGGCATACACCGCGGAAGGCCTGTGTTATCGCGTCGATCTGCGCCTGCGCCCGGATGGCAGCCTGGGCGAAGTGTGCATCCCGCTGGAGGGTGCACGTCACTATTACTCCGAACGCGCGCGCGACTGGGAATTGCAGATGCTCATCAAGGCTCGCGTCGCCGCCGGTGATCCGGTGACGGGCCGCGCGCTGCTGGAATTCGTCGAGCCTCGGATTTACGCCACTTCCACCGACTTTCGCACCATCGAACAGCTTTCTCTCACCCGTGAGCGGCTCACCGAAAAACTCAACGCGCGCCATGCCAAGAAGGCCAAGCCTGGAGCCATCGACATCAAGCTGGAACGTGGCGGCATCCGGGACATTGAGTTCCTCGCGCAATGTTTGCAGCGGCTCTACGGCGGCGCAGAACCGTGGGTGCAACATCGCGCGACATTGCTTGCGCTCACGCGCCTGCACGACAAGGGCGTGCTGAAGGATGCCGATTACGGGCGGCTCGCGGGAGCCTACCAATTCCTGCGGCACTTGGAACACCGTTTGCAGCTCGACGAAGACCGGCAGACCCACACGCTTCCAGCGGATACCGCCGAGCAGGAGCGCATCGCGCGCCGCATGCCAGGAGGTGGGACGGCGGAATCGTTGCTCAAGGAACTTGGCACTCATTTCGACAACGTCACCGCCTTCTATGAACGTGTGGTCCACGCAAGCGTTCAGGAGCCGACGCAGTCTGAGCTGGGATTTTCGCCCTCGAAAGGCGTGCCCCTTATCGATCAACGCGCGCCGCAGCTGGCGGCGGCATTCGCCAGCGCGCAGATGGATCGTGGTTCCGGCGCGTTCGAGCACTTCTTGGCCCGCCTTGCCGACGATCCGCCTACGCTGGCCTTGCTCGACGCTGATGCCGATTTGACCGGCGCCGCGATTGATCTCTTCGCGCACAGCCCTTTCTTTGGCGAGGAACTGATCCGCCGTCCGGAAGCGGTGCTGGACATCAATGCGGCACCGGAGTCTTTGATTCACGGCGAACCTCCACCGCCCGTGCCCGCCGACCTGCGCCGCTGGTATCGACGTGGCATCCTGCGGATTGAGGCGGAGAGCATCTGCCGTTCGCACAAAGTTTTTGACACTTTGGCCAAGACGTCGCAGCTTGCCGACGCTGTGATCGAACGCGCCTACCACATCGCGGTGGATGAGGTTCGTGCATCGCAGCCGCCCCAAGATCCCGCCTATCAGCCTTCCGGACAAATGTTCGTCATCGCGCTGGGCCGTCTCGGAATGCAGGAGTTCGACTTGGCTTCCGATGCGGATCTGACGTTCGTGCTGGCTGATTCCGATGCAGGCGAACTGGCTTTCTGGACTCGCGTCGCCGAGCGCATCGTGCAACTGATCGGCTCCTACACCGGTGAGGGCGTGCTTTTTACGGTAGACACCCGCTTGCGCCCCAACGGTACCGCGGGCTTGTTGGTGCAGACCGAAGTCGCTGTGCTCGACTACTTCGCCACTAGCGCGGAAGCATGGGAGAGTATTACCTACCTCAAGGCCCGCGTCGTGGCCGGAGGCCGCAAACGGGCCGAGCGTTTTCTACACGATTTGCAGCAGGCTTACGGTGACCGCTACGGGCAAAGCGGAAATTCGCGCTTGGATCTGCGAGAGATGCGCGCTCGGCTTGAGCGCGAGCTGGGAGCGCAGCGTCCCATGAAAGCGGGTCGTGGCGGTTACTACGACATCGATTTCCTGCTGCTCTATCTGCGCTTGAAAAATGCGGGCATCTACTATTCGTATCTCAATACGCCCGCGCGCATCGAGGTGCTAGAAACTGCGGAAAAGCTCAGCCGCGCAGAGGCGGCTCTGCTTCGTCAAGCCGCCACATTTTATCGCGCCGTCGATCACGGCATGCGCGTGTTGACGGGCCACGCGGATGCCCGGTTGCCGAGGGCAGGGGCACAACGGGATGCCCTCCAAGCGTTGTTACCACGCTGGACCGCGGTGCCCCTGTCGGATTTGGAGCGAGTCCGCGATGAAGTTCGCGGACTCTTTGACCGGTTCTTCTACTAGCTACAACCGCTCGCGAATCAGCGCCTCATACTGCGCCTTACTCGCCAGCCCCAGGTGCGTCCCCTGAATCCGCCCATCGCGGTCAATCATCAGCGTCGCGGGCAAGCTCTCGATCATCCGGTACTGCTCCGGCAACTCGGGCGAAACCAGCACCACCGGGTAGTTTACTCTGCGCTCTTCGATGAAGGGGCGGACGGAGTTCCAGCCGTCTTCATCGAAGGAGACGCCGAGCACGACTAGGTCGCCCTTATAGGTATTCTGTAGGTCGACGAACCAGGGGACTTCGGCCTTGCAGGGCGCGCACCAAGTGGCCCAGAAGTTGAGCAGCACGACCTTGCCGCGGTAATCGGAGAGGCGCACGGTTTTGCCTGACGCGTCCACGGCGGTGAAGTCGGGGGCGCGCGCGGGGCCATGCACCAGCGCCACCAGCGAGTGCCAGTGGTACATGAGGTAGAAGTGGATCTTCTCCATCGAGACCGGAGGCTCATTCATTCCGGCCATGGCGCGGGTCGCGGGCAGGCTGAGCATCACGAGCAAGGCTGCGGTCACAGGCACCGCGCCCCACAACCAGCGGCGCGAAGGTGCAGCGGTCCGCCCTTGCAGCCGGATCCTTGCGTGTGCCGCGTTGGGCGAGAAGCCCTCGGGTGCATTCAATGAGCCGAGGCTCTTGTCAACAAACTCTCTATCGTTCGCCATATCGTTTTGTGTATTCCTTCCGGAACGCTTGTTGCGCTCGACTGAGGGTGGTTCCGACCGAGGCGGGGTGGATGTCCAGAGAACTCGCCAGTTCTTCGTAGCTTGCTCCGTCGTGGCGCAGGAGGAGGAGTTCCGCATGACGCGGGCTCATCGCGGCCAGCGCCGCGCGGACGCGGCCCTGCTCTTGCGCGGCGGAGAACAACTCATCCGGTTGCCGCGAACGTGCCCACACCAGCAGCCCTTCGTAGCGGGCCCGGCGTGCGCGGCGGCGCAATTCGTCCAGCGCCACGCGGATCGCGGTGCGGTGCAGCCAGCCACCGGCGCGGTCCCCCTGAGCGTTCGGATTCCGGGAGAGTTTCAAAAAAGCTTCGACAGCGAGTTCCTCCGCGCGGCCGTTGTCATGGATGACGCGGGCAATGGCGCGGGCGATGGACTCATAGTGAGTCTCAAATAGGGTCTCGAAGTCAGACGCGGCGGGCGCGAGGCGGGCCGCTCCTAAGGTGTCGCTGGGTGCGTTCACAATCTATCAACGCCGGTGGCGTTCAGATTGTGACACAAAAAATTAGTCGCGATCCCGCCAGCCGTTGCCGCGGCCCCGGTTTTGCTTGGTCCAGTAGCCGTCCTGCCAGGCGTAGCCGTTGCCGGTCCACACCCAGTAGCCGGGGACCCAAACGTATTTCTTTCCCGGACTACGCGGCACGTAGCGGACCGGGGGAGGCGGCGGGGGCTGCACGACGTAGCGCTGGGGCCGGGGGTTGCCGATTCCGATTCCTATGTAGACGTGGGTCTCCGCCCACAGTGCACTTCCGCCCAACAGCATCATCGCCAACAGTTTCGTTTTCATGCAGTGCTTAAGTGCAAGTCCCATGCCAAACCGAAGTTGTTGGTAGGGCAGGCGTTTCCGCCTGCCACCAGTGGTTGAGAACCACCACCGCGGCCTGATGCA
>JBEENF010000352.1:0-4552 GCA_041192325.1 Verrucomicrobiota bacterium | reverse complement strand
GATTTCTGCCCCGTCATGCCACCCGCCTGCTGCGAACCGAGCGTGCGCCCGTGATAGCCGCGTTCCCAGCCGATGATGCCGATCTTCTTGTTGCCGCCGACCTTGATGCCATGGGCGCGGCTCAGCTTGATGGCGCACTCGGTGGCCTCGGAGCCGGTGGTCAGCAGGAAAACCTTCTTCAGGCCGTCCGGCGCAACTTCGGCCAGGCGCTCCGTGAGGGCGGCGCGTTCCTCATTCGGGAACACGTAGCTGTGCAGGAGGCGGCTGTTCACCTGATCGGTGATGGCCTTGCACACTTCGGGCGCGGCGTGGCCGGCGTTGGTGACCAGCACGCCCGAGGACCAGTCGATCCAGCAATTGCCGTGCTTGTCGAAAACGGAAAAATTCTCGGCGCGTTCCCACACGATCGGGGGCTGGCCGCGCATGGAGATCGGCTCGAACTTCCGGAGCTTCTCGAGCGTCACCAGAGAATCGGGATGGGGAATCGCGGTGGCGATGCGCCGGTATTTGGTTTCCACTCGCGCGACGTCGCGCGGAACGATGCTGAATTCTTTGCCCATAAAATTGGTGGTTGTGCGGTTTTAAACAGAACTAGACCGGAAGCGCGTAGATGCTGTGGAAGACCTTGGCGGAACCTTCTGCGGCGCGATGCGGATCGACAATGACAATTCCGTCCTTGCCGAAACGGGCCGTGACTGGGGCGCCCTTGCCTTCGTTGAGATACTTGAAGTTGAGATCGCGCACGAGCGCGGCCGCGTGGATGATGGCGACGGTGATGCGGGAATCCTCCGCGGTCGGATAAAGACTCGCCACCGCGTCGCGGTTGTCGCCGTGGTATTTGACGCGATAAACAGCGGCCAGGCCCACGGTGAGGCTGTCGACGCCGTAGCCGACGTAGGCATACGAGCCGTCGGGCCGCTTGACGTCGCGCGTGAAGTGATTGTTTGCGGTGCGGGAACCGCCGCCCTTGTTCCACCAACGGAAACCGCGATACTGCTGGTCGCTTTCGACCTTCCCGTCGGCGCCGACGATCTCGTGGCCTTGGTTCACGGGCGCCTCGAATTCGGGGGGGGTGATCCAGTTGTTGTGGAAATTAATGCTCATCCCGTTCTCGAAATCCACGCGCACCTGGACGGCGTCGTAGGCGTTGATGCCGTCGCGGATCAGGCGTTTCTTCTGGCCGATCGCGGTGAGGGAGGCGGGTTTGCTCTTATAATAGCTGTAGATCAGATCGGTCCAATGCGGGCCCACGTAGCTGAACGGATCGCTCGACTCCACCCATTTGAAGGTGCTGGTGGAAACCTCCAGCGGCTCCTCGAGGTAAGCCGTGCCGTAGAGCGGCGTGCCGATGCGCTTCTGAATGTCGTCCCGCACGCGGAGGTGATCCGGATCATACCGCTTGTGCATGTCGACCGCGACGATGAGGTTCCGGGCCCGCGCGGCGGCGATGATCTCGTCGGCTTCCTGGATCGACAGGCACATCGGCTTCTCGGTGAGCACGTGCACGCCCTTGGCGAGCGATGCGAGGATCGGCTGGGTGTGCAGGTGATCGGGGGTGGCCACCGCCATGACGTCGAGGTCGGGGAAATCGCGCAGGATATCGTTCCACGGCGCATCGCCCCAATAGGCGCGGGGCTCATGACCGGTCCACTGTTTGAAGTTGGCCTGGGATTTCTTCGCCGAAGCTTCCGAACGGGTGGCCACGGCCACGAGTTCGAACTTTACCGCCGCGAGATCGCGCGTCCAATGGTCGAGGCCCACGCGCCCGAGCTGGCCGGCAATGCCGAACCGCTGCAGATCCGCATAGGCGCGGAGGTGAACATCGCCGCCAAACATGCCGGCGCCGGCGAGCGCGATCTTGATCGTCTGAACTTTTGCAGGGGCGGGTGAGGGCGAGGGAGGCATGTCGGGAAGATCGGAGTTGCAGGTGGGGAGGCGAACGCGAATTAGCGGGTGAACCGGGCGTTCAAGGCGACAGGATGAGGTTGATCATTCTCGACGGAGAACCTGTTTTTCCCATGCGTGCATCGTTTGGTTGGTAATGTGCCCCCGGAACGTGACAAGAAGTTTTGTCGCCGAGCCGGCTGGGGGGCGCGAAGTTGTGGCATTTTTAATACCCCGCAGCAGCAGTCCGCTTGCCGGTCTGACCCCGCTGCTCCTGCGGCTCAATTGATTGCGGCCAAAACGGTTAGCGTTCGGGACCCAGGCCAAATCCGTCCTTCCGGACGAATGCGACCATCAAGGCTCGTCTGACCCTACAAGCTGAGGCTCTTAAGTTCGGCAATGACGGCTTGGAGTGAGGATTTGGCGTCTCCGTAAAGCATGCGGGTGTTAGGCAGCAGAAACAGTTGGTTCTCCAAGCCGGAAAAACCGGCGCCTTTGCCGCGTTTTAAACAGATAACCGTCCGGGCCTCATGGGCGTTAATGATGGGCATGCCGTAAATCGGGGACAACTTGTCGCGGCTGGCGGCGGGATTCACGACGTCGTTGGCGCCCACGACGATCGCGACATCCATGATGGACATCATGGGGTTGATGCCGTCCATCTCGACGAGTTGTTCGTACGGCACATTGGCCTCCGCCAGCAGCACATTCATATGTCCGGGCATGCGGCCAGCCACGGGATGAATGGCGAAACGAACCTCGGCGCCGTTTTGGCCAAGGATTTCCGCCAGCTCCTGCACCACATGCTGCGCCTGGGCCACGGCCATCCCATAGCCCGGAATGATGACGACCTGCCTGGCTGCCTCCAGCACGGCGAACGCATCCTCGGCGGAGAGGGGCTTGAGCTCGCCCTCGACCGATCCCGCGGGCGTATCGCCGGCACGTGCCGGCGCCACCGCGCCAAAGCCGGAGAAAAGCACGTTCGCCAGGGAGCGATTCATCGCCTTGCACATGATAACGGTGAGAATGATCCCGCTGGCGCCCACGAGGCAGCCGGCGACTACGAGCACGTTGTTGCGGATCACGAACCCGGCGGCGCACGCCGCCACGCCGGAAAGGCTGTTCAACATTGATATGACCACCGGCATGTCGCCGCCGCCAATCGGCATCACCAGCGTCCAGCCGAGCACCAGCCCCAAACCGGTGAACACGCCAAACGCGGTCAACGCGACGCGGGCGTCATGGGTCACGACAAACCCGAGCGCGGCCGCCACCGTGCCGGCGACGAGAAAGCCGTTGACCAGATGCTGCCCGCGAAAAAGCACCGGCTTGCCGGGAAGCCATTCCGCGAGTTTGCAAAACGCGTACACGGAGCCGGTGAACGTGATGCCGCCGATCAGGATGGTCAGCGCGATGACCGTGGCCGTGAACGCCTGATCCTCGGGGAGGACCTCGCCGCTGCGAATGCGAAAGAATTCAGCGGCCCCCACCAGCAGCGAGGCAAGGCCGCCAAAACCGTTCAGCAACGCCACCATTTCCGGCATGGCCGTCATTTTCACCGCCCGTGCGCAGGTCATGCCGATGACCGTTCCCGCCACGAGCCCGGCCGTGATCCAGGTGTAACTGACCACGTGACGGTCGACGAGCGTGGCGACCACGGCGATCAACATGCCCCCGGCGGAAATCAAGTTGCCTCGCCGCGCCGTCGGCTGCCGGCCCAGCATCTTCAAGCCGATAACAAAAAGAATGGAGGCGATGATATACGCCGAATTGATCAGGACTGCGCGGTTCATGACGCGGGTTCCTTCTTGGGCGCGGAGTCCGGCGCGCCCTTCTTTTTAAACATCCCGAGCATCCGATCCGTGACGATATATCCGCCCACCACATTGATCATGGCCAGCGTGACCGCGGCCGTGCCGAGCACGGTCGTGACCCACGAGCCGTCGTCCGCCCCGGCGGCAATTATCGCGCCCACGATGGTAATGCCGGAAATCGCATTCGAGCCGGACATCAGCGGAGTGTGCAATTGCGAGGGCACTTTTGCGATGAGTTCGAACCCGAGAAAACCTGCGAGCGTGAAGATGAAGAAAAGGAGAATGAGTTCCATGGCGGGACGGCTCAGGGTTTCGGCGCAAATTGCGGATGGACAATGGCGCCGCCGTGCGTGAGCAGGCAGCCGCGCAATATCTCGTCGGGTGGGTCCAGTCGCAAAACGCGCGCTTTGTCATCCCAGAAATGGGTGAGCCAGGCGGCGAAATTGGCCGCGAGCACTTGCGTGGCATGGTGCGCGACCGTCGATTCGAGGCAGGGATGGCCGATCAGGGTGACGTGATTGGCGGTGACCGTGTCCTGTCCCGGACGGGAGCCCTCGACGTTGCCGCCGCTGTCGATCGCAATATCCACCACGACGCTGCCCGGTTTCATGCCCGCCAGCATGGCAGCGGTGATCAGGCGCGGCGCGCGTTTGCCGAAGACGCGCGCGGTGGTAATCACGATGTCCGATTGCGCGCAGATCTTTGCCATGCCCGCTTGCTGCCGGGCGATTTGCGCGGGACTGAGCGCCTGCGCGTACCCTCCGGCGGTTTGCCCGGTGGAACCCAAGTCGATCTTGACGAATTTCGCGCCCAGCGAACGCACTTGTTCCTCGACGGCCGGTCGGGTGTCGAAC
>JBEENF010000351.1:0-4572 GCA_041192325.1 Verrucomicrobiota bacterium | reverse complement strand
ACCAGGAAAAGCACCTGTGTGACAAAGCCGTCTGCATCCGACGCATTCGCCGCAAGAGTAAGCGGAGTGCCGACCGCATACGAACTGCCGTTCGCGGGATTCGTCATGGCCACGGTGGGCGCCGTTCCAGCAGCCACGGTGAAAACGACGGGATTCGACTCGGTGACATTGCCCAAGTTGTCCGTCGCGCGCGCCACAAAGGTGTAGGCGCCGAGCGCGGTGGGCGTCCAAACGAGGGAATACGGGAAAGAGGTGTCCGTGGCGAGGGCCGCCCCGTTCACGAAGAATTGCACATTGACGATGGATCCGGCCGCGGACACTGCGCTGGCTCCGATCGTCTGCGCCGTATTGACGGGCACCGTCAAAGTACCGGGTGGCGGCACAATGCTCACGGTGGGCGCCGTTCCAGCAGCCACGGTGAAAACGACGGGATTCGACTCGGTGACATTGCCCAAGTTGTCCGTCGCCCGCGCCACAAAGGTGTAGGCGCCGAGCGCGGTGGGCGTCCAAACGAGCGAATACGGGTACGAGGTGTCCGTCGTGAGCGCCGCCCCGTTCACGAAGAATTGCACATTGACGATGGATCCGGCCGCGGAAACCGCGTTGGCTCCGATCGTGTACGGCGTATTAACGGAAACGGTGAGGCCGGCCGTCGGCGGCAGAATGCTGACGGTGGGCGCGGCGCCGCCGGATACGATCACGGTGATCGCCGCCGACGTCGCTTGGTTGCCACTCGCGTTGATGGCGCGAGCCGTGACGGTGTAATTTCCCGGAGTGGCGGGAGTCCAGGAGGTGTTGAACGGGAACGTGGTGACCAAGGCTCCCTGCGGCTGGCCATTGACGAAGAACTGCACTCCGGTGACGGCCACGGTATCCGTCGCAGTCGCACGCAAGACCTGCGGAATACCCACCGGCACGGTTGATCCGTCCGACGGAGCCGAAACCACGACCGACGGCGGATTCGGCGCGGGATCGACGACGTTGACCAGCGCGCCCGCGCTGGAAACGACATTGCCGCTGTTGTCGGTGGCCCGGGCGATCAAGGTGTAGGCGCCGAGACTCGTTGGATTCCAAGTAGCGCTATACGGATAGACGGTGGTCAGACCGATGCTCACGTTGTTGGCCAGGAACTCGACCGAGACGATGTTGCCGTCAGGATCGGTCGCCGCGGCCGTGACGAGCGTGGCTTTGTTGACGGCGATCTGTGTGCCGGCCGAAGGCGCGGTGATCACGGCCGCCGGCGCATTGCCGATAATGACCGGACCACCGCCGCCGCCGCCACTCACGGTGATGCTGGCGGTCGCTGAGGTGTTGGAAAGGCCGAGATTGTTGATGGCCCGAGCGGTGATACTGGCGCTGCCCGCCAACGTCGGCGTCCATGAAAGTGAATAATTATTCCCCGACGTCGCCGTGAGCGTTTCTCCCACAAAGACGCCATCGACGTAGAATTGCACTTTCGCAATGCCGCCGCCTACATTGCTGTCGGTTGCAGCCGCGGTCAGCGTCGTGGGCGAGCTGACCGGCACCGTCGAGCCAGCCAAGGAAGCGGCCAGATTTACCGTAGGTGACGCCGCGACGCGCACACTCGTCGAAGTCGGCGCCACGCTGGAAGCGACGACGTTGCTCTTATCGTCGTAGGCGAGCGCGATGAGCTGGTAGATTCCGACCACCGTGGGTCGCCAGTTGAAGCTGTACGGAAAAGTTGTTGCCGTGCTTTGGAGGACGCCGTCGATGTAGAGTTCGACTTTTCTGATCAAGCCGTTGGAACTGCCCGCGGATACTGCAACGACGATGTCGCCGGTCGTGGCACTGGGAATCGTCAGGATCGCGTTGTTGGCCGGGGTGCTGATACTCACCGTTGGCGCGGTTCCGATCGGCGGCACCATGGTGAGGCCCTGCACCGCCGTGCCATTTGGAGAAATCTGCACGCCTTTGTTATCGAATGCCCGCGCTTCGATTGTATGGGTGGTGGGGGAGCTTGCCGGACTGTAAATGATCGAGTAAGGCGCGGTGGCATCCTCGCCGATTGATACGCCGTCCGCGAAAAATTCAATTTTCTGCACGAAGGTGTTTGAACCAGTCAGGGTCAACGCCGTCACGGCGCCGGCTGCGATGGTGGCATAGGCATTCGCGCCGGTGCCCCCGCCGCCACTGATGGTGACAACCGGCGCGCTGGTATAGTTGCTGCCGCCGGCGGTGATCGTAAAGCCGGTCACGTTCCCGCCGGCTGCCGTGGCGGTCGCGGTTGCGCCCGAACCACCGCCGCCGGTAATCGTGACTGTGGGAGCACTGGTATACCCGGTGCCACCGACCGGTCCGGAAAGGGGGGGCGGGGTCGCGGTCGCCTGGATCACAATCGCCGAGCCGTTGGGCAGAATTGTATTCGGCGTGGGACTCGTAATGGCGGTGCCGAAGGCAAAATATCGGACCGGCAGGGACGTCGCTTCGTGCAGTCCATCGCTCGCCTTGACGGTGAGAAAATAGGAACCAGGCCGGGGCGGTTGCCAGCCCATTGACGCGGGGGTGCCGGCGGTAGGAGTGGCCACGGCCGTGCCAATCGAAATGCCGTCGACAAAAAACTCGTACCTGAAGCCCGAGGCCGGGAACGTACCCACCGCAAGTGCGGTGATCGCGATCGGAGTCCCCGCGGGCCCGTAGGACTCATTTTGCGTGGGTTGGGGAAAATTGGCGCCCACATAGGCCGTCGCCGCCGCGGTGACACCGAGTTGGCCGACGGGAACCTGCGTCGGCGCCGAAAAAGTGATCGACGGCGGAGACGTGTAGCCAGAACCCGGATTATTAATAATAACGTTCGAAACCGTTCCGGCTAGGTTGATGTACGCGGTAGCGGTGGCACCCGAACCGCCGCCACCCACAAAGCCAACCGTCGGTGGCGCCGAGTAGTAGGCACCGACGTTGGTAATATCGATGAACGCGACGCCCGCCGCCGGCGTGCCGCCCGAAAGCACGGCGACGTTGGTAACACTTACAGTCATGACCGGCTGCTGCTGGCTCCGGCCAGTAAACACCGCGAGGCAACTGACCAAGCCTGCGATAAGGTATTTCGTCAAAAATTTCATGGGTGCACCTCGGAGCAAGCCGGTGCTGCGGTGCGGCGGGCGGTCACTGGCGTGCCCCCGGGGAAGTTGAGCGACTGGGTGCGGGACTGGCGGCGGCTTCATCCGGGTACGGACTTGAGCCGTCGCGGAAGCCCGGGAGATCCTCGCGCTTCATCTTAAGCTGGCGCACCCGCTCGGAGTTGAAGACCTGCTCCACCGCGCCACCCTCGGCGCTGATCGTCTTCGCCGTGATGAAGATGATCAGATTGGTCGATTCCCGCGTCTTGCTGTCCGACCGGAAAAGCCGGCCAAAAAGCGGGATCGATCCCAGCACGGGGATTTTGGTTACCCCCACGCCCAAGGAGGTCGTGATCAAGCCGCCGATGCCCATCGTGAATCCATCTTTCAAGGACACCTGCGTGGAAGCCTTGCGCGTATCGATGATCGGGATGGCATTGCCGTTGAAGTTCACACTGTTCAGCGACTGGCTCACTTCCGGCGCGACCGTCAGCTTGATGAAACCGCGGGAATTCACCTGCGGCGTGACTTTCAGGATCACGCCGATCGGCTTGAAATCGAATCCGTTGACCTCGAGATTACCCGTCTGCTGGTTAAACTGGTAGCGGGGAATCGGCCGTTCCTGCCCGACGTTGATCACGGCCTCGGTGTTGTTGAGCGTGACGACCGTCGGGTTCGAAACGATCTTCGTCTCGTTTTGGGACTGCAGCGCGCTGAGGACGAGTTGGAACTGGTCGGCGGAAAACACCGCGGTCAGCGCGCGGCTCGTGTCCCCCGTGTTGGTGAGAGAGTTCAGCCCGGTGAGCGCATTGGTAATCGTGTCGGTCAACAAATTGTTCGTGCCGCTGGCGGTGTCGCTCGTCGTGCTGTTGGTCAGCGCGCCCGTGCTGCCCGTGCTTGAGGTGTTGCTGACGACGCCATTGTTCGACGAAACCAGGCCGTTGTTGGTGGCGCCGCTGTTTTGGCTGTTCGTCACCGTGGTGTTGGTCGTGCCGGTGGCGCCGTTCGTGGCGGTGCGCGTGTTGTCGTTGTTCGCCTTGAGGTCGTCACTCGCGATCTGGCCACGCTGACGATCGAACGTGCCATTGAAGGGTCCGGCGCCGAGCTTGTAGTTGGCCAGGGAGGCCCAATTCACGCCGATATTCTTCACATCGGTGTCGGTTACCTCGACAAACTTGGTTTCGATCATCACCTGGTCGGTCGCCCGATCCAATTGTTCGATAATCGGCCGGATGCGCCCCATCCGGGTCGGTCGTTCCGTAATGACGAGGCTGTTGCTGCGGGCATCCACCACAATCTTGCCCCTGGCGGGATCGACGAGCGTGGTGATCGTCGGCAAAATATCCGCCGCGCGGGCGTAGTTGATCAGAAAAACCTCCGTGGTGATCGGCTCTTCGTTGAGGCTCTCCTTGTTGACGATCTTGATGATGTTGCCGTCCTCGATGTAAGTGTAGCCGACCGGCTCCAAAACATTTTGAAAAATCTGCCGCCACGT
>JBEENF010000350.1:0-4574 GCA_041192325.1 Verrucomicrobiota bacterium | reverse complement strand
GGCTCGGGTACTCCGGCTTGCCGTAAAAATAATACTCCTGGCGGCGGGAGAAATAATCGTGGTGCGGGCTGTTGGGATCGAGCGGCAGCCAGGCTTCCAGCGGTTCGGCCAGATGGGCGACCAGCACCTTTTTTTCGCGGGCGATGTACGCGTAGATCGGATCCCACAACGGGTCATCGGGGAGGTGAAAACTGCCGTCGGGACGCTTCGCGACGAGCCCGATCTCCTTCCAGATTTTTACGCCGACGGCGCCACGCTGGAACGTCTTGCCCAGCCAGGCCATCACGTCGTCCGCGTAGCCGGGCTCCGCGCGCCGGCTGAGACCGAACGTGGAGACGACGGGATACAGTTGCGGATGTTGGCGTTGCAGTTCGAAGGCAATCTCGTGCATGCGCTCCAGGCGCAGGTCACCCACGTTAACGCACACATTGATGGTGCGAAAATTCAGCCGCTGAAACAGCGCCGTGAACGCGGGATGATTCTCGAAAAGATGGGAATGCGCGTCGATCTTCCGGATCGCCTCGAATGGCGGCGCCGTCTCCAGCGTGGCGGGAGCGGCGGCGGCAGAGAATCCAGCCGGCAAAGCGAGCATCGCGGTAAAAAGAAAAGAACGGCCGCAGGAGATCATAGTTTCAGGAAAAGCTTTCGCCGCCACATCCAGAACAGCAGCAGCCACATCACGAGCAGCGTCGCCGCGCCATGCAGCAGCGGCTGATAGGCCGGTCCGAAAACGCGGAACACTCCAGCGCCCAGATGCGTGATGAGGTTCTTGGCGATGAAGGACTCGAACAGGTGCGCGATCAGATACGCCGCGATGGAATTGGCGCCGATCACCATGAGCGGGGTGAGCCAGCGTCGCGGCCGGCCATCGTCGAGCGTCCAGTGCAACAGGCCCATGGCCCACAGGCACGCGCCGCCGCTGGCCAGCATCCAGCTCGGCGTCCAAATGCGTTTCACGATCGGGCAAAGCCCGACCCAGTGCAGCGCCAGTCCCGCCGCGAGGCAGACTGCGCCCGCCGTGGCGAACCAGCGTAACCGCGCCAGCGGGTCACGGGCCGAGCGTAATTCCCGCCCAGCGAGCAGGCCGAGGATCATGGTGCCCAGGGTGGGAATAAAACTGAGGGTCGCGTAGCCGCCCGCGTTGAACAGAAACGGCTTGGAGCGCGGAAAAATATTCATCCACCAGCCATCGAAGGCCCACGCGAGATTGCTGTTCTTCTGCCAGTGAGCCGCGAAGCCCGCCTGCCCATTGGCTTCGAGCCAGCCCTGCGTCACGCCGACGCGGGCGTAATCGAAATCCGCGCCCGGCAGCGGCCACAATGCAAACGCCGCCCAATAGCCCGCGAGGATCGCGCCCAACGCGATCCAGACCTCGCGCGAAGGCCGGAAGCCAAGGAGGAAGAGGAAACCGTAGCCCAAGCCGATCTGCGTGAGCGTATCCTCGAACGTCCAGTTCGTGCTGCTGCCGGAGGTGGAGCGAAGAAACACTCCCAGAAGGATAAGGAGGAGCGCCCGCCATGCGGCCTGCGCCGTCATCCAGGACCGCGACGTTCCGCGCGCCACGCGGGCGGCAACCGAGAACGGCAGCGCCACGCCGACCAAAAACGAAAACGAGGGCTGGATGAAATCGTGCAGTGTCGCCCCGGTCCACGCCACGTGGGTCTGCAGCCACGCCAGGGATTGCCAGACTGCGCTGTCGGGCAGCGCTTGCGCCACCGACCTCAGGCGCAGGACCTCGGCCATCATGAGAAACATCACGAACCCGCGATAGACATCAATCGAGCCCAGCCGCGGCGGCGCTGGAACTATCACGGGGGGCGCTGCGCGGACAGGGTCGGGCACGGCGTTGACGCTGGATTCGTGACCGAGGTTGGGGGGAACGCGGTTTGGCATAGTCGTTAGCTAAAAAGCAACAGGCCGGTTAACGGTGAACGGGGGCAAGGTCAGGCTCGGCCGGGCCCCCCTTGTATCGCGAGCGTTTTTTCCGCGGCGTCCGGCGCGACACTCGGGCCGAATGCGAAGCCTGGCGCCCGGGCGGACTTCGATAGTTTTTTAAACGGGATCGAATCAGTCGATTCCTTCGCTCGCATCGCCACCCCGGCCCGCCTCCGGTTCCTCGCGGGAAAGCGACGGGTTACTTCGGCGGATTGATCATGATATGCGCCCGGTGGGTGCCCGGATCCATGATCCAGGGCGCTCCCGGCGTCAGCGGAGCCAGCGGAATGCCCGTCGATTCCGGCGTCGCATACGGAATGTACACCACATAGCGGGTGTATAGTTCAGTGACTTCGCCGGTGGTTTCATTCACTTTGCCGGTGGTCACATTGAGCACGCCGCGGTCGGGCATCTTCAGCTTGCCCGCCTTCACCTCCTGCTCGCGAACCTGCGTCACCTCGCTCGGTTTCTTGCCTTGGGCGGCCAGTTCGCGGCCGCGCGCCATGAACGGTTCAAGGCTCTGGTGATAGCAAGCGACGCTAAATCCCTTTTGTTTGGGGTCATCCGCGAGACAGATGAGATGATTGGTTCCCGAGCGGAGGGTAACGACCGTTCCCGTTGGATCGTAACCCAGGACCGTTGCCGCCTCGCGCTCGGTTTTGGGCGCCGCGAGCAATGCGGTCTTGATTTGCCACTCGGCATCAGGGATCCCGGCGGCGCGAGCCAACGAAGCCAGTGCCGCGGCGCAGGTGAACATACAAAATTTTCGATTCATGGGGTGGATTCGGGGTTGGTCGGAAGCGGCGGCGCATTGCCTGCAGCGCGGCATCCAACCGGGCGGAAAGAACCGCATTTTTCCCGCGCGAGGCCGGAACGCAATCATGAGTTCGCACCGCTGTTCCTGAAAGCTGGGGCGCTGCTTTGTGGGGGCCACACGGTTTCTGTCCATGACGGGGAAGAACATTCGCCAAATCGCGGGCTTGATCGCGGCGGGCAACGGGGAAACTCTCCCGCCACCCTTCCCCCGCCCATGCTGTCGTTAAACCGTCGGGACTTTCTCCACCACGCCGCCGTCACGGCCGGCGCTTCCCTGTCACATTCGCTCTTTGCCCAAACTGCAGGGGAACGCCCGACGCAGAGCGCAGACGTCACCGTACTTAATCCCCGTCAACGTGTTCCGGTCGGACTCATCATCGACGATTCGACGTGCCTCGTGAATTTGAACCGGTTCGCCGTCCCGCAGTTCGGACAGGCCCGGGGCCCGGAAGCACCCTACCAAAAAATTTCGTGGCGCGACTGGCCGGTCGAAATTCCCGATGCCTTTGTGCGCAAATTCGGCGAGTGGTCCGCTGAACACGGGGTGAAGGGCAAATACAGCATCGTGCCCTACCCCGCGTGCGTCGGACGGCTGGATCGCATGCTCCCCGGCTGGACCCAGCGCGAACTGGAGCAAAGCCTCGACCTCGTCCGCTCGCTGATCATGCCGAACTGGGACATTCATCCGGAGATGGTGACCCACACCCGCGTGATCGACACCAAGACGGGACATCCGTACCCGGAGTTCACCACGCGCTATATTGAGAACTGGGATTGGACGACCAACCGCTCGGTCGACGAGATTGCCGACTACATAGCCTATGCGCTGCGCATCCTGAAGGCGGTCGGACTGCCTTGCGAAGGCATCACCACCCCGGGTGGGTTCGGCGGTCGCGCGCGGCCCCAGCTCGCCCAGGCGAGTTTCGAATCCCTCCGCAGCGTATTTAACGCGGAGATACCGCACTATTTCCGCGACCTCTTTTCCGAAGGGGACAAGAGCGTGGCCCCGCTGGTGCAAAACGCGACCGGGCTGGACGGTCCCGATCCGCGGTGCGTCGTGCACACCATTGGTTGCACCGGCGATTGGACGGGGGGCTGGGACTGCAGCGAGCCGGGCGGCGCCGACAAATTCATCACCGCGAACGGTCAGTCCGGCCGGATGGTGGACGTCATCCAGCGGGGCGAACCGGCGCTGATGGTCGCCCACTGGACGGGCTTCTATTACAATGGGCAGGAAACAGGATTGAAGATTTTCCAGGAAGTGGTGCGCCGGCTGCACGCGCGTTTTGATAATCTGCATTGGATGAAGCTGAGCGAGGTCGCCCGCTATTGGGCGGCAAAGGAGTTGACCCGGATGCAACGCGGCGCCGACGGGCTTTCCTTCCACGCGCCGTTTGCCTGCAGCGAATTCACCGTGCGCTGGAAAGCCGCGGCGACCCGTCCCATGACGCTCGTCACGGGGCCGACCCGCGCGGAACTGCGCGAAGTCAAAACGTCGTTGCAACTCGTGCCCGGCACCTGGCGGCGCGACGGTGAAAGTCTCATCGCCTGTTTTGCCCTGCCGAAAGGTTCCTCCAAACTCCTGCACTCATGAACGTCGAACTCCCCGCGACCTTGCCCCCGCTTGCGCCGGCCGCTGCCACCAGCGTCCCTTCCGCCCCCTCCCTGCTCCCCGCGCGACTGACTTCGCTCGATGCCTACCGGGGCGCGATCATGCTCTACATGGCCTCGCACGGCTTCGGCATCACGCGGCTCGCCCAAACCATGCCCGACTCGATCTGGCCGGCGGTCTCCTGGTGGTTCAGCCACGCGGCGTGGACGGG
>JBEENF010000349.1:0-4586 GCA_041192325.1 Verrucomicrobiota bacterium | reverse complement strand
AGCCGCTGGAAAACACCGAATAGTTTGGACGAATATTTCACGTCGAAGCCGACCCCATTATCGCGCACAAACACGACATGTTCAGTGGGCGTATGATGCACGCCCACTTCGATGTGGGCTTCCTCCCGTCGCCGGGTAAACTTCACCGCATTGTGCAGCAGTGAAAATATCGCCTGCCGCAGCAAGAAGGGATCCGCCACCACTTCCGGTAGCTCGGGAATGATCCATAGCACGCGGCGGTTCTGCAGCTGCGCCGTCAGTTCTCGCTGCGCCTCCCGCACGAGGTCGGTGAGGTTCAGGCGCACGCGATGTAGCTCCGCGCGACCAAGGCGAGAGAGTCCGAGCAAGTCTGCAATCATTCGCCCCATGTTCTCCGTGGAATCGCAGATTGTCTGGAGATGTCGCCGGCTTTTTTCGTCAATCTTTCCTTCCAGTTCGCTGCGGAGCATTTCCACAAAACCCGCGATATAAATCAGCGGCGCGCGAAGATCGTGCGAAATGGAATAGGAGAAGGCCTCCATTTCCTGATGCGCTGTCTGCAGTTCTGTCGTGCGTTCCTGCACCCGGCGCTCGAGCTCGGAATTCAACCGATGGATTTCGTCCTCCGCGTGTTTCCGTTTCGTAATATCGCGCGCGATTTTGGAAAAGCCGTATAATTTCCCATTTTCGTCCCGTAGCGCCGTGATGACAAAGCTGGACCAATACTCGGTGCCATTCTTCCGGACGTGCCAGCATTCTTCCTGAAATCGGCCGTCTGCCGTCGCCACGGCCAGGGCTTGGTCGGGTTTCTTCCGCTCGCAATCCCCCGGCGTGTAGAAGCGGTGAAATCGCCGCCCAATGATCTCCTGGGCCCGGTAACCGTAAATCCGTTCAGCGCCCGCGTTCCAGGAAGTGATTCGACCATGCGTGTCGAGCATGTAGATCGCATAGTCCTCGACGCCTTCCACCAGGAGTCGGAAACGCTCTTCGCTTTTGCGCAAAGCCTCCTCGGTCCGCTTCCGATCCGTAATGTCACGGATAAAGATCGTGAACAACAACGGTTCGTCTCCGGGCATTCGGGTGATCGTAAGCTCGACGGGAAATTCCGCTCCGTTTGCCCGCATCGCTGAAGCCTCGAGTCGCTGTCCAAAAAGCCGGCCGCGGCCAGTCTGAAAAAAACGCGCCAAGCCGCGCCGTTGCAATTCCGCCGTGGAGCGGGGCTCAATCAGTTCCAGAATATCGCGGCCGAGCACCAGTTCTCGGCTGTAGCCGAAGATCTTCTCGGCGGCGGGGTTCCAATCGATGACCCTGCCTTTCTGGTCGACGGAGATGATGGCATCCAGGGCCGACTCGAGCACCGCGGATTTGCGCGCTTCGCTGCGGCGCAATGCCTCTTCGGTTTCCTTGCGATCCGTTATATCCCGGATGAATGCGGTGAAGAAAGGGGGATTGCTGGAGGGAACCTGCGTGATGGCGAGATCGACCGGAAACTCCTCGCCACTCTTGCGGCGCGCCATGACTTCCATCGGCCGGCCGATCAGGCTCCCGACCCCGGTCATGAGATAGTCGGCCAGACCTGGCAGATACTTTTCGGTTAGGCTTGGCGGGACGATCAGATTCTCCAAGCGGTCGCCCAGGGCATCCTCACGCAGATAGCCGAAGATAGTTACCGCCGCTGAATTCCACTCCCGGACCACGCCTTGATGATCGATGCTGATGATCGCATCGAGCGACGTTTCAAGTATCGCTGTCTTGCGTGCTTCAGTTTCACGCAGAGCGGCGGCGGTTTGCCGCGCCCCGGTGATGTCGTGCAGCATCAGTTGGATTGCGGGTTCGTCCCCGAATGTCAGGGGGGATGCGGCGAGTTCAACAGTTACGGAGGATCCGTCGGCGCGAAGCACTGTTTCCTCATTGAAGCGGGATAAATTGCCGCTGGAATCCCAAGGCAGCATGGAGCCGGCGGTCGCTACTTGCCGCAGCCGTTCGGCCAGTTCCAGCCGGCTTTCGTGGGGCACAAAGTCAAGAAAAGGCCGGCCAAGCAGGGGACGATTCTCGTCCCCGCCCAGGAGCTGTTCCGCGGCTGTGTTCACAAAAGCGATTCGTCCTTCATTCAAAACGAGCAATGCGTCCGGGCATAGTTCCACCAGGCGGCGGTAGCGCTCTTCGCTTTTACGCAAAGCTTCCTGCGTGCGCATGCGCTCCGTGGCGTCCCGAGTAACTTGCGTGAATCCGCGCAGATGGCCGTGTTCGTCGTGGAGAGCGCGAATGTCCATGTGCGCCCAAAATGGCTGCTCGCCATTGCGGAGCCGCCAGCCCTCGTCGTCCGAGCGACCTTGGCGAGCGGCGGTATCTAAATCCGACTGCGGTTTGTCGGCGGCGCGGTCCGCGGCGGTGTACAGCATGCCGAAGTGCTGACCGATCACTTGCCTGGCTTGATAGCCGAGCACCAGTTCCGCGCCAGCATTCCAACTCGAGATCGTGCCGTCCGCCGCTAGCATGAAAACGGCGTAGTCTTTGACTCCGCTGACGAGCAGGCGAAAACGCTCCTCGCTGGCACGCAGCTCTTTTTCTGCCTGTCGGCGTTTCTTCCGCTCTTCGCTCAGGCCGATGGCGCGCTGAATGGCAGGCCCCAGGTTCGCCAGGCGCGTCTTGAGTACGTAGTCGGAGGCGCCGTTGCGTAGCGAATCGATGGCTACTTCCTCGCCCATTGAGCCGGTGACAAAAATAAACGGAGTTTCCGGGCACTTTTGGCGGGCAATGGAGAGGGCTGCAAATCCATCAAACGCGGGCAATCCGTGGTCGGAGAGAATGACATCAGGGGGCCTGTCCTCGAGTTCGTGGAGGAAGTCCTCGCGAGTTTCCACCCGCCGGGCCTCAAATTCCAGTCCAGCCGCCCGCAGTTCGTGGCTGATGAGCACCACGTCCGCGGCGACATCCTCCAGAACAAGGATGCGCAGGGGGTTATTCACAGGAAGCGGAAAAAAGGGCGGCGTTTAATAAAGGTTACAGTAGGGGTGCCGGGCATGTCTCGGGTAGTGGGTGATGACCCAAAGCCACGCGGGGTGGGTGAGGGGGACGAACGCGATTCCGGCTGCGGCTGAGCGGCAAGGCCGCGGGCCCGGACACCTCAGACAAACGGGGCGAGTTTGCGGAGACCGGGCGTCATGCTGAGATGCAGGAGATTACGTTGCGGGAGTTGCAAAGGGCGACGTGAGGAGGGGTGCTTTCAACCGTGCCGCCGCGCGTTCGTACACCTTGAGCGTGGCAGCTGCTGCGCGATTCCAATCGAAAGCGCGGGCGCGCGCCAATCCCGCGAGGTGCAGCGTGCTTCGCAATGCTGCGTCGCCCGCGAGCTCTGCCATTTTCCGCGTCAAGTCGTTAACATTCATCGGATCGACGAAGGCCGCAGCATCGCCGCACACTTCTCCAACGGCCCCACCTTGCGACGCAAGTACGGGACAGCCGCAGGCCATTGCCTCCAGCGGCGGTAATCCGAAGCCTTCAAATAGGGATGGATACACGAAAACGGTCGCGGCCCGATACCACGTCGGGAGGTCGGCATCCGCTACGAAGCCTGGGCAGTGAATATCCTGCGCAAACGGCGAGCGTTTGACCAGTTGGTGAATGACCTCCGATCCGTGCCAGTCACTTCCGCTTAACACCAATCGCCAGGGAGAGGGGGAAATCGTCTTGAAACGATTGAAGGCATCGATGAGTCGCGCGTGGTTTTTCGCGGGGTGCTCAAGGCGCGAGACATACAGGAAAAACGGCGGGTGCACCCCGTGGGCCTGTGCGATCTGCGCGGCGGCTTTGCTGCGGTCAACCGGGGTGAATCTGCTGTGGTCGATCCCATTGTAAATTACGGTGATGCGCTCTGCCGGTACGTGAAAAAAGCGGCGGATATCTTTCTGTGTCTCGCTGCTTACCGCGACGATCTCATGCTGTCGGTGCGCGAGTTGCCGTGCTGCGACCCGCCCGTAAACCATTCGGACCAAAGAATATTTGTTCCGAACCCGGAACGGAGCGAGATCGTGAATTGTCGCCACGAGCGCGCAGGGTCGGGGCCACAATAGCCGCCGATAACTGGGAACATGCAAAACTTCCAGCCGGTCGGTGCGAGCCAGCGCCGTTAAATACGTCTGATGCCACCAGATGTTTTTCGCCGGCGGCCGAAACCGTTCGCTGACGGGCACAATTCGCATTGTGCCGCGGGCAAACGAAAATAGCGGCAGATCCTCCTCGAGGACATAAAGGACGAACTCGTGACGGTCGGCCATTGGCTGCAGCGCGCGCGTCAACGCCAGCACATACTGTCCAACTCCGGACCGGCCCCGCTGTATCACCGAGGTGGACAAGCCAATTCTCATTGTGCGCCCTCCAACAGCAACCGGTCGACCCGGCTTATCCGGAGCACGTTGTGGACGTTGGGTTGAGCGTGCGTAAACATAATCTCGGCCGGCAACTGTTGCGTCCACTTCTTGAGCCGCAGCATCAGGCCGGCGCCTGCAGTGTCGATGAAGCGCAACCGGGAGAGGTCTACGATAACGAGTGTCGTGCGATTCGCGACGAAGGTGCGGATGTGGTCGGTGGTCAGCTGCCAGACGTCC
>JBEENF010000348.1:0-4599 GCA_041192325.1 Verrucomicrobiota bacterium | reverse complement strand
GGCCTACATTAATAACAGTGCTCGCACTGCGAATGTCGCGTCGAAGGTCGCTGGTCCTGGCCCAGGCCATAACGCGTGGATGATGGTTTCCAGCGCCCGGTCTTGCTGATGACGCTTCCGGGCCTGGCTTTGTTTTACGGCGGATTGGTACGCCGAAAGAATGTGCTTTCCGTGTTGGGGCAATGTTTGGGCATAACCGGACTGGTCACCATTCTATGGTGGGCGGTCGGCTTCAGTCTCTCTTTTGCACCGGGCAACGCGTTTATTGGCGGCCTCGACCACGTCTTCTTCCGCGGCGTCACCAGTGCGCCGGGAACGTTGCCCTGGGTCTCGCAAAACGTTTTTGCCATCTTCCAGCTCACCTTCGCCATCATCACCCCGGCGCTGATCGTGGGAGCGATTGCGGAACGCATGAAGTTTTCCGCGATCATGGTTTTTGTCACCCTTTGGATGTTTGCGGTATATTTTCCCCTCGCTCACATGGTGTGGGGCGGCGGTTTCATGGGCGGCGCCGCAGGCGTGATCAAGGCCATCGATTTCGCGGGTGGCACGGTGGTTCACATGAGCTCGGGTTGGTCGGCGCTGGTCCTGTGCCTGATTCTTGGACCGCGCTTGGGTTTTGGAAAAACGCCGATGCCTCCGCACAGCCTCGTGCTCTGTATGGTCGGAACCGGACTACTCTTTGTCGGCTGGTATGGTTTTAATGCGGGTAGCGCCGGCGGAGCGGATGGCATCGCGGCAAATGCCTTCACCACCACCACGCTCGCCGCCGCGGTCGCTTCATTCACGTGGGGAGTTTTGGAATACATCACGAAAAAACATGCCTCGGTGCTCGGCTTCTGCACGGGCTTGGTGGCGGGTTTGGTGGTCGTCACGCCGGCCGCTGGATTCATCGACGCCACGGGCGCGGTAATCATCGGCGTGCTGGGCGGATTGGTGCCGTTTATCTTTTGCGTGAAATTGAAGTCCCGGTTTGGATACGACGACGCGCTGGATACCTTTGGGGTGCATGCGGTGGGCGGCACGTTGGGCGCCATTCTCACCGGAGTTCTCGCCACGCCGAGCGTCAATTCTTCGATTGAACCCCTGATGAAAGGGCTGCTCATGGAGCAATTGAAGGCGGTTGGCTTTACCATCGTGCTCTCGGTTGTGGCCACGGCGGTCATTGCTTTTATTGTGAAAGCAACGATCGGGCTGCGCCCCACGGTCGAAGCCGAGCAAGAGGGGCTCGATCTGAGCGATCACGGCGAAGAAGGCTACATTTACGAGTCGAAGTCCTGATTCCCACCCCACGCCAATTCCATGAAACTCATCATCGCCATCATCAAACCGTTCAAGTTGGAGGAAGTGAAATCCGCGCTCGCCGAAGTAGGGATCGAGGGAATGACCGTAACCGAAGTGAAAGGCTTTGGCCGTCAAAAAGGTCACACGGAAATCTACCGGGGTAGCGAATACACCGTCGATTTCCTGCCCAAGGTTAAGATCGAGATCGCCGTCAGCGACGACACCGCGAGCAAGGCAATTACGGCCATTGTCAATTCTGCCAAAACCGGGAAAATTGGCGACGGGAAAGTCTTTGTCGTTCCACTCGAGGAGGTGGTGCGGATTCGCACCGACGAGCGGGGTGAGACGGCAATTTAATTGCCACAAGTTGCCCGTCGGGGGTGTTCCGAACACTGGAAGCTAATGCACCACTCTGGTTCCCGCGCCTGAGCGGCGCGGTTACTTGGACCTGGCGTCCAGCTTGAAACCCGCGGGCGGGGTTGCACCGGTTCGTGCCCGCCGCGTCACTCCGGGGAATATTTGATACTCCCGTTCAGCGCGTCGCTGCGCCGTGCGGCAGCACATGCACGTCAAGAGCGCCGGAACGAGTAAACGCATTTCAAGAAGATCCGAAATGGCTTTCAGCTGACGGCAGGTGGCCAAGGGAGATCGACCGAGCGCTTCGGCCAGGTTCCACGGGCGCCGTGGCGTCTGGCGGCGCGAACCGCTGAATGCATTTCGGCGCTCGCGGCGATGCCGGCAGGTCATGGAAGGCCGTCGCGGAGCATATTACCGCGCGGCTTCTCCGTTGACAGTCTCCGGCGCGCCGCGGACACAGTTGGCTAATGCCGTCAGCCGATCAATTGCCGGTTTTCCATGTCGTGGGATTCACCGGGCACCGTCACGTGAAGGATGAGTCGGCGGTGGGACAGGCCATCACGGATGTTTTAACGAATCTGAAGAAAGAATCCGGGATCGAGTGGCTGGCGCTCTCGTCGGTCGCAGCAGGCGGCGACATGGTTTTTGCAAAAGCGGCGCTGGCGCTCGGTCTGGGGTGGGAGGCAATTCTGCCGCTACCGGCCGCGGAATTTCGCCACGATTTTGACGAGGCCTCCTGGCAGCAAGTGGAGACGCTGATGCGCGACGCCGAGCAGGTGCGGGTGATCGGCGAAAGGGCAGGGCGGGAAGACGCCTATTTGGATTGCGGGATGGAAGCGGTAAACCAGTGCGATTTGCTCCTGACCGTCTGGGACGGTGAACCGGCGCGCGGGAAGGGTGGCACGGCGGAGATCGTCGCGTATGCGCGCGCGATGGGCCGTCCCCTCATCATCATTGATGCGAAAACCCTGGCGGTACGTCGCGATAATTTTCACCAACTGAAACTCGGCGACCGCCATCTTGCCTTTCTCAACGGCCTGCCTTCGGTCGAGGCGGACCCAACTGCGACCGACGACGGCACGGGCCGGCGCCAGACGCTCGCCTTTCACCACAAGGTCGATCACGCCGCCACGCATGGCGCGCCTCATTTTCGGCGGCTGATCGCCTTTACCATCGGATTGCATGTGGTGGCCACCGGGCTCGCGGCGGCCACGCTCGCCTTCAACCTGCATGCGCCGGCGCTGCCGTGGGGGAAGCTCTTCTGCCTCATTGGCGCGCTCGGCGTCGCGCTTTTGCTGCGCCATCACCGCAACCGCCACGACTGGGTGCGCAGCCGCCTCGCGGCGGAAATTACCCGCAGCGCGCTGGCGACCTGGGGGCTGCCGCGCTCGTTGCGGCTTTTCGACGATTTCGATTGGGCGGGACTTGAGCCGCTGCGTCGCTCGCTCGACGTGCTGCAACGACGCGCCGCGCGGATGCGGCCCGCCGCGTTCGACGAATTCAAACAACGCTATCTTACGGCGCGGATTGGCGGACAGATCGCGTACTTCGCGGGGCAGGAGGCGCGCGCGGTTCCCTTGCTGGGCCGGTTGCGCGCCGCATTCTATATCGCCTCCGCGCTGGCGATCGCCTTTACCGCAGCCTACGCCATTCATAGTTTAATGCCGGAGGCGGTCGTGCCGCATTGGGTCGAGGCCGGCGTCTTTGGGTTTGGCCCCGTGGTGCTTCCGGTGCTGGCCGCCGGCTTTATTTCCCTCATCTCCATCAACGACCTGCATCGCCGGGTCGCGCGTTACCGCGAGATGCTGGTGCGGCTGGAAACGGCCCGCAAGGAAGCCGCTTATGTCCAGACTTGGGGCGCGCTGGAGCGGGTGGTGGCGAAGGCCGAACGCGCGCTGCTCCAGGAAGTGTTCGAATGGCACTCGATTACCAGCTTCACCGAATCCCATTGAGTCTTGTCGGCCCGACTCATCACGTGGCCATGCGCGCGATTCGTTGGGTTTGGCGCCGTTGATTTTTTGGCTCGGAACACGCCCCCCGCCCAGTTTCTTATGGCCATCACGGCGGATTCGGTCCGTTCTCGCCCTTTCCCCCTTCGGCTTTCGTTTCCCTGATGAATTTTCTGCAACTGGCTCTGCGTCGTCCTCTCACGGTAGTTGTTCTCGTCATAGCAGTGACCCTCGCGGCGGTGCTGGCGGTCAAACGAATGTCGCGCGACATCTTTCCGCCCCTGGGCATTCCCACGATCTACGTCGCGCAGCCGTACGGCGGGATGGATCCAGCGCAGATGGAGGGTTACCTCACCTACCGGTACGAATACCACTTTCTGTACATCGCGGGCATCGAGCACGTGGAATCGAAGTCGATTCAAGGCGCTTCGATCATGAAGCTCCAGTTTCATCCCGGCACGGACATGTCGCAGGCCATGTCGGAAACGGTCGCGCAGGTAAATCGTTCCCGCGCCTTCATGCCGGCCAATACCGCGGCGCCGTTCATCATGCGCTTCGACGCCGGAAGCGTGGCGGTGGGGTATCTGGTTTTCTCCACGGACAATCCGAACCGCACGCTCGGCGAAATGCAGGATCAGGCGCTCAATCGCGTGCGCCCGGCGTTTGCCACGCTGCCCGGCGTTTCCGCGCCACCGCCGTTTGGCGGCAGCTCCCGCGGCATCATCGTCAATGTAAACCCGGAACGGATGCGCGCCTACGGGCTTTCGCCGGACGAGATCGTGAAAGCGCTGGCCGAGGCGAATACAATCAGTCCCTCCGGCAACATGAATCTCGGGGACAAGTACCCGATTGTGCAGATGAACGCCATCGTCACGAACATCAAAGACCTCGAGGCGGTGCCGCTGCGCCGCACGGCCGAGGGCGCGGTGTTTGTGCGCGATGTCGCCACGGTGGAGGACGGGGCCGATGTGACGACCTCATACGCCCTCGCGAATGGTCTCCGCACGGT
>JBEENF010000347.1:0-4605 GCA_041192325.1 Verrucomicrobiota bacterium | reverse complement strand
ACGCGCCGGGATCAACGGGCAGGCGCCGGTGAACGCGCCACGTGAGTCCTGCCCACCTTACTGGGGCCATCGTGAAAATGGGTTAGAGACCCCATGGCGGGGGTGCCGGTGCGGTACTAGCGTGCGGCATGAAAACTTCGTCCGGTATTTGTGCCGTCGGACGTCTCTTCGCGGTCGGACTCGCGATCGCGGCTGGACTGTACGCGAACCCTCCGGGACTGACCGCACCGGTGAGCCTCGATGCCCTGGGCCAGAATTTGAGTATCACTCCGGCAGTGGATTCCGGTTACGCGGTGTTCTGGTGTGAGGGCTTTTTTGCCCGGGGCCGCGTCGTATGGGCAAGGGGCATCGCGGATGTCCAATACGTGGACCCGGCCGTGCCCAACGTGCTCGTGAGGGCTCAAGTCGAACTGGAGCTCCCGGTCATCTCGGCCCAGCGGAGGGATTGGGTGCCCCGCGGCTCTTTGTATCCGCTGGACGTGATCGAGATTGAGTTCGGCGCGAGCGAACCGTTCGAAATGGAAGGGCATCTGGTCGCGATCACGCACATCAGCTCCAAGTGGTTCGGGACCACGGAGACGCTGGACGAAGTGCAGGCGGCGCTCGCCAGGGGCGTGCCCCCGCTGGTCGCGCATGCCTTGAACGAGCTGGACTACGCGTTTTCGCTCTCCGGCCTGATCCGCTGAACGCCCGAGCGTTTCTTGTCCAAGCGCGCCGAACGAGCGTGCGTCTCGCGCCGCTTCATCGCGTTTGGCTCCAGGGCTTGATTTCCTCCGCTGCCAGTGCGCGATCATAAATCCGCAGGTCCGCCAGCCGCCCGTGAAAGAAATCATGTTCGCCGACGCCAATCCGCAACGACTGCCCGCACGTGAGATCGTAGTCCGCGGCAGCGAACGCCGCGGATTCGGCCGCTTTCACCCCATCGACGTAAACTTCCAGGCGACCGCCCCGGCGCACGGCCGCGAGATGATGCCAGCCGGGCGTGAGCGAACGATCCACCGTGGCCACGCGGCCCGCCGCCATCGAGTGCACCTTGCCGTCCGGCAGCGTGCCCGCAAAGAGCCGGCCGTTGAACACCGCCATTGCCCAAACGCGCCGGTAAACGACCTCCGGCGTGAAATCGAGGCGACCCATGTCCGTCCACGCCGTGTCCTCTTCGTAGCGAAACACCTTCGCGAGCGGGAGCGTGCCGGCGTAAAGTTTGCCGTTGTAATGCGCCGCGCCCATCACCTCGGCCTCGTCGCCTAAGCGGCCCACGTCGTGCCACGTGTCCGTCCCACCCCAGCGAAACACTTTGCCCTTCGGCCACGTCGTCACATGCAACTCCCCGCGGTGCACGACAAAGCCGTAGGTCTGCGTCGTTTCCGGCACGTTGCCGAAATTCGACCAGCGCGCGCCGTCGAAACCAAACACGCCACCGCCGTCCCACACCGTCGTGAAGAGGCTCCCGTTGTGCACCCCGATCGCCTCCGAACGGCGGCCGTCGACGCTGCCCAACGGCGTCCAGCGGTCGCCGCCTTCGTGGCGAAACATTCCCGCGGGCCGATACGCGGAGGTCGCATGCAGCTTGCCGCGAAAGACGCCCAGCCCGCCAATCGTCTCGGTTTCTGGGGACACGCGGCCGCAGTGCTCCCAGCGCTCGCCGCCGAGGTAGCGGAATACGCTGCCACCGGCCGTTTGGTTGCGCGTGTCCTTCATCGCGGAGCCGCTCAGCCGGTATTTGCCGGAGCCGACATACAACTGTCCGTCGAGCACCACCATCGAGGTGATCGCATTCGCCCGGTCCGGCGCGCCGCAATCAACCCAGCCGCGTTCCCCTTCGAAACGATAAACGCGGCCCAGCTCCTCGCAGGTGCCGGCGTATAAGGCGCCATCATACACCGCGAGCGCCATGACGTAGATCGCCTGCCCCGGCCGGCCGTGGTCGAGCCACGGTTCGACCCTGGCCTGGTCGATGCCGAAGTGGACATTACGGTCGTTGGGCTGGCTCCCGAGGCACCCGGGCAGGCTCAGCAGCCCAAAGTTCACGCCGCGGCGGGTGGCCGCATCGTACTGGCTGAGAATATCGCCCGGCAAATCGTCGCTTTCGCGCGCGGTATGAATCCGCACCGCGAGCGTGAAATCCTTTGCGCCGAGCGGAATTTCCGGCCCCGGGATCCGAATCCACGCATCGCGGCCGTTGAAGGCCGCCGCGGAACCGGGCTTGCCGTCCGGACCCGCGGCCCTGAGGTCGGCCCCGTGATTTTCGCCGTGGCGGCCGTTACCCGAGTAATCGCGCACATCGCCGGCGAGCGGCCAATGCGCGATCAGCCCCTCCCGCGGCTGCGCCCACAACGTGGCGGAAATCAACACTCCAAAGGAAACGAGGGGGCGAAGGAACAGGCTCATGACGGTGGGGATTGAGGGGTGAACTGGCGGGCGGGTGAAGGCGCTACGGCCGGCCGGAAAGCAGGGTCCGCAGTACCCGGGGCGACTGTCGCGACGCCGCCCCGGGCGAGCCGTGGGTTCTTTAGAGTGGCTTCAACCATTGCAGAAAAATTTCGCGCCAGCGACTCGACTCCTCGTTGCGAAACCCGTGGCCACCGGTCTCGTAGAGGTGGAGTCGCACGGGAACGCCGGCCTGCCGCAGCGCCGCAGCGAGCAGCTCGCTGTTTTGCACCGGCACGGTCTTGTCGTCCTTCGCGTGCAACAGGAGATGCGGCGGATATCCGGGGCGCACCCGCTGCTCGAGGGAAAACTCGCGCTGGCGTTCCAAGTTGGACTCCTTGCCGAGCAACGCGATCTGCGAGCCGCGATGCACATGCGGTCCCGTCATGCAGACCACCGGGTAAACCAGCGCGACGAAATCAGGCCGGGAACCATCCTCCGGCCGACCGAACGCGGCCGTGCTGCCAGCGAGATGTCCCCCCGCTGAAAAACCCACGATTCCCACCCGACGGTAGGGCGCGTTCTTTTTCGGCCGGTCCGTGCGGAGGAGACGCAGGGCGGCGAGAGCGTCCTGCTGGCTGAGCGGCAGCGCCTGGCCGGGCGTGTCCGGCTGGGGGACGCGATACTTGAGCACCGCGCCCGTGATGCCCTCGGCCTGCAGCATCCGCGCAATGGCGTGGCCTTCATAATCGATGAACAAGCGCTGATAACCGCCGCCCGGGCAAATCACGATCGCGAGTCCGCGATCCTTTTCCGGCGTCGGATAATAAAGGGTCAGCGTCGGCGGCGTGGTGGGGGCTTCGACGGTGCGGTTAAAACCGCGTTCGTCCTGATACGTGGGATGATAGCGGATTTGCTCCATCGTCCCCAGCGTCACCGGTCCCGGCGCCACCGGCACGAGCAGTTCCTCCACCCGCTGTGCGCGAGCGCCGGCCACGGCCGCGAAGGCGAGCCCGGCAAACAACAACGACACGCGACATATCCGGGGGCACAGCGGGGTCATGACGGAGCGCAGCATGAAAGTGAGAAGGCATCGTGGACAAGAAGGGACTCCCAGCGTTGTTCCCGACCACCCCGATCGACGCCGCCAACCCGAACGAGCAGGCCTTTGTCGCGCGCGAACCCTTTCTCGGTTGGATGAGTCCTTTTCGGGTGGTTCCGGAAAAAGATTTCGAGCGAAAGGCGAGAGCACGGCGCCGGAAACGTTTCGTCGTTCTGCTTGCCCGCTGGCGCGAGGGCGCCAACCTCTTCGCGTGGTCCCGTTGACTCGAGGCAGCCGCTGCCCGAGAAGACCGAGACCAGTCAGAGCGGGCCTATAGCTCAACGGTTAGAGCAGAGGACTCATAATCCTTTGGTTCTGGGTTCGAATCCCAGTGGGCCCACCAATTTACATCAAGAGCTTACGCATTGCATCTGCGCCAGCTCCCAAGCTGCCTTGTTTTCTTCTTGTCCGGCAACCGGGGGCCTTTCTGTGCCCGCGGGATGTGTGGTTTAAACCGCTTTTCTAGCTAGACACGGACCTATTAGAATAAGCCGATCGCCCGTCAGTAACATCGAAAGCCTAGTTCCTTGCCGCCTTTCCGCAGATGAGCACCTTCGCCGCTAGATGAGCTTCAATACAAAATACTGTGGCGTCACGGCCCGCAGGAAGGCGTTGCGCGGCGCAGCATGGTAGGCAACTTGGAAAACTGAAAATCTATTATTAGGCTGACACTATAGAGGGATCCAGTCATTCAGACTATATATAGTATGAGCCCCCGACTTATCTTCGACGTTCACTTGGATCTGGCGTGGAATGCCATCGAGCTAAACCGCGATCAGCGATGGACCCAGGAGCGGATACGTCGAAGGGAGATTGGCATGACGGATATTCCCGGCCGCGGCAGCAACACGGTCTGCTTTCCGGAGATGCGCCGCGGGAACGTAGGACTTTGCGTTGCAACCCAATTCGCGCGCCATACCCCGTTTTTCGGCCGCTTGTCCGGTTTCGCCAGCCCGGAGCAAGCGTGGGCCGAAACGCAAGCTCAGCTCGCTTGGTATCGGGAGATGCAGGCATGCGGCGAGATGGCGCAGATTTGCGACTGCAGTCAGCTCGACGCTCACCTGCAGCGCTGGCAAGGGGCGCAAGCCGGGCAAGAACCGAAACTACCGATCGGGTACATCCTTAGCTTGGAGGGC
>JBEENF010000346.1:0-4621 GCA_041192325.1 Verrucomicrobiota bacterium | reverse complement strand
ACGAGTGTCTTTTTTGAAAAAATCCGCGCGACGCTGGAGGCGAAGGAATTCAAACCACACGACCAGATGATCGATCGATTGCTCGATCAGGGTTATGCCAGCACGGACATCAGTTCAGCCCTGATTCATCTGTTGCAGAGCGCGGGTTCAAGCGGCACGGAGAAAAAGCCCGCAGCGCCAATGCCGGCGGGCAATGCGGGAGCGCGCGGTCCCGCCGCGTTTCCAGTCGAGCGCGCCCCGCAGCCCGCGCCCGAATGGGCCAAAAGGGCGGCATCCCCGAAAGCGGCCGTTCCCAAGCCACGGGCAGCGGATGAGAATGAGCCGTCCAGCGGGGAAGGTCGCGATGAAGAGATGACGGCGTCGCGCAAGGCCAAATACGATCGCCCTGCGCGCACGGGCCGCGAGCCCGGTAAGGCGACCATCTTCCTGAACGTGGGACGCAAGCAACTCATCACGCCGGCCGATATCGTGGGGAAGATTGCGGGCGTGACCCGGTTGCCGGCGGACATCGTCGGCGCCATTGACATTCATCAACGCCACACGCTCGCCGACGTGGCGGAGGAGCACGCTGCCGTGGTGGTAAAGAAGCTGGCTGGCATCAAGCTGAAGGGCATATCGCTGGAACCCGCGCTGGCGGGATCCGAGACCGCGTAGCCCGCGCCGCCCCGCGGATTGGGATGGGGGCGGCGGCGCCCTGGTCCAAGGCGTTTGTCAGCCAGACCACCCCCTGCCCTTGACACGAACCGGCCGCGCCCATTATTGGCGTTCTCTCGTATGGAATTGGCGCTTGATCAACCCGTCCTCGTGTTGAACCGACTGTGGCAGGCGGTAAATGTCATTGGCGCGCGGCGCGCGTTCGCGTTGCTGTCGCGGGGGCATGCGCATGTGGTGCACCATCATGATGATGACTTCCGCACGTTCTCGATGCTGGACTGGATCGATTTCTCCGCCAGCAACCCGCCCGTGGCGGTGACCGAGACGGTGCATACGCCAACTCGGGCGATTCGTTTGCCGCGAGTCATCCTGCTGACTTTCTTCGACAAGTTGCCCTGCAAGGAATTGAAGCTCACGCGAAACAACGTATTCGAGCGGGACAAGAACACGTGTCAGTATTGCGCGCGCCCCATGGCCCGCGAAGAACTGAATCTCGATCACGTCATTCCGCGCGATTACGGCGGAAAGACGACATGGGAGAATATTGTCTGCTCGTGCATCAAGTGCAATTCGCGGAAGGCCAACCGCCTGCCTCATGAGGCGGCCATGCGCCTGATTCGTAAACCCGCACGGCCTAAATGGCGCCCCGTCATCTCGTTGGTCTTGGGCAACCAGCGTCACGAGGTGTGGAAAGACTTTCTGGACGTCGCCTACTGGAACGTCGAACTCGAGGAGTAGTCACCTCGGGCGGCAGCATCGGGTCGTGGCAGCGCGAGATAAACGACTGGGCTCCGGCTGGACGGGGGAAACCAGCAGGACGCATCAGGGGCTGAGCTGCTTGGCGACGCTATATGGCTGTGAATAGCTCCCGGCCTCGCGCCGGTTTCACCTGGCCTGCGCGCGGCGTTTCGAATCGCGTGGTCCGCTGCTTGGCGGCTGCGCATCAACGCGATCCTCGGCCTGCAGCTGCAGCAGGACCGGCGCATTTTTTTAAAATAGCTGGGCTTGAAGCTCCGCTCGGAGCCGGCCTCAAAGCCCGCTAAACGAGCAGGAGCGCCGGCGCTTCCAGCAATTGCTTCAATGCGCTCAGATATTGGGCGCCGATGGCGCCATCCACCACCCGATGGTCGCACGAGAGGGTCAGAACCATCGTGTGGCCGATCACGATTGCATCGTTCTTCACCACCGGCTTCTTGACCGTCGTTCCCACCGCGAGGATGGCCGCATTGGGGGGATTGATGATCGCACTGAATCGCGGGATGCCCATCATGCCGAGGTTCGAGACGCAGAAGGTGCCGCCCGTAAATTGCTCCGGTTTCAGCTTTTTGTCCTTGGCGAGCCTGCCCAGTGATTTGGCCTCGGAGCTAATCTGAAAGATGCTTTTGAGGTGCGCATCGCGAATCACCGGGGTGATAAGGCCGTCCTCGATCGCCACCGCAAACGCCACGTGTGCCGCCGGGAAATATCTGATCTGCGCGCCCTCCCAGGAACCGTTGACCTGCGGTACCCGCCGCAGTGCTTCCGCACTTCCCTTCAGGATAAAATCGTTCACCGACAGCTTGACGCCGTCCCCTTCGAGTCCGGCGTTGAGCTGTTCACGCAATGCGAGCAACGGTTCCGCATCGACCTCGATCTCCACGTAAAAATGTGGCAATTGGGTTTTGGACTCGAGCAGACGTCGGGCAATCGCGGCGCGCATGTTTGAAACCTGCACGGTTTTGTCGTCCTGAATCGGCCCTTTGTGGAACAGGGAAGGAATGTTTGCACCCGAGCGCGACTTGCCGGTTGAGGCGGGCAAGGCGGTCCCTGCTGGCGCCATCTCCGCGGCGAGAACGTCGGCGCGAACAATGCGTCCGCCAGGGCCGGTGCCGGTCAGGCGCGAGGGATCGAGTCCCTTGTCGGCGGCAAGTTTTTTAGCCAGGGGGGAAATCTTAACGCGTTCTCCCTCGGCCCGGGCTGGGGCCTGCGTTGGTGTCGGCGCCGCCGCTGGCGCGTTGCTTGCGCTCGCCGCTTTTGGCGTGCTCGCGGCGGGTTGCGCTTGAACTTCGTTTTTCGACGTGGTCGATGCGCCGGGCTTTTCCAGTTTCGTCTGTGCCGGTGACGGATCGGCGGGACTCGTGGGGGCAGGAGCCGGGGAGCGGACGGGTTCGTCAATTTTTTCGCCTGGCTTTCCAATGGCGCAGAGGGGAGCGCCCAAGGCAACTTGCGCCCCGGCCTGGGCAAAAATCTTCAAGAGCGTGCCGTCGAAAAACGACTCGAGCTCCATCGTCGCCTTGTCCGTTTCGACTTCGGCGAGCATGTCGCCCGACTTTACGACGTCGCCTTCCTTCTTCAGCCATTTTGCCAGTGTGCCCACCGTCATGGTGTCGCTGAGTTTCGGCATGTCGATGATGTTGGCCATGGAAGAGAGAGTAAGGCTGAAGACGGAGGTGGTCGCTAAGAGAGGATCAGCTTGCGCGACGCCTCACGCGAGTGCGCCGAGGGCCGCCTTGATTACGCGCTGCGGGTTGGGGAGCTGTTCGACTTCCACGGGCGGGCTGTAGATTGCCGGCGCGTCAATGGTCGCGATGCGGTGAATGGGGCCATCGAGATCGTCGAATGCCTCGCGCTGGATCATATAGGCAAGCTGCGAGCCCACGCTGGCGAAAGGCTTTTGCTCTTCCACGATCAGCACCCGATGCGTTTTGGCCACCGAGGCGAGAACGGTGTCGGCATCAAGGGGACGGATCGAACGGAGATCGACGATCTCGACTGAAATGCCGTGCTCCTTTTGCAGCACCTCGGCGGCGGCGAGTGAATGCAGCACCGAGCGTCCATATGTCACGATCGTGAGGTCCGTTCCCCGGCGTTTCACGTCGGCCTGCCCCAGTGGAATCAGGTATTCCTCGGTGGGAACTTCGCCCTTGTCGCCATAGAGCATGGTATTCTCCAGAAAAAAAACGGGGTCGTTGTCGCGAATCGCGGATTTGAGCAGACCCTTCGCGTCGTACGGCGTGGAAGGAACCACCACCTTTACGCCGGGGTGATTGGCGAGTACGTTTTCCGGCGTGTGGGAGTGAGTCGCGCCGACGTTGGTGCCGCCATTGGCCGGGCCGCGGATCACGATCGGGCAGTTGATCTGGCCGCCGCTCATGTAGCGGACATTGGCTGCGTTGTTGAGGATCTGATCGAAGGCGACGGAGTAAAAGCTCCAGAACATTAATTCCATGACGGGCCTAACGCCGAGCATCGAGGCGCCAATTCCCATGCCAATGAAACCCGCTTCACTGATCGGGGTGTCGACCACGCGCTGGGGCCCAAATTTGGCCAGCAGACCTTCGGTGACCTTGTAAGCGCCGTTGAATTGCGCGACTTCTTCTCCCATCACGACGACGTTCGGATCGCGCTGGAGTTCTTCGGCGAGGGCGTGGCGGACTGCTTCGCGGTAGGAGATAAGCGGCATCTGGAAAAGTGATCGAAGAGAAGCTCAGGAAATCAGGACAGCGGGTATTGATTCGATGTGTGATTAGTCGAAGAACAGCCGGCCTTGGGATTTCCGTTCCGCCGGATTATCCGACTCCCAATACACGTCCGACTGAATATCCCCGGCGGTGGGGAACGGACTGATCTCGGCAAACTCCACGGCCTGGTCCGCTTCCGCGCGGGCGGCCGCATCGATCTTCTCGATCAGCGCATCGTCGAGCACCCCTTCCGTCACGAGCTGTTGCTGAAACACCTGGATCGGATCCTTGGTTTTCCGGTATTCCTCGATCTCCTGTTTGCTGCGGTAAGTGTTGTCGGGATCTGCGACAGAATGGCCGCGGTAGCGGTAGGTATCAATCTCGACGGTGCTGGGCCGCGACTGTTCGCGAGCGAGTGACAGGTGTTTATCCATGCACGCGCGCACTTCATAAATGTCGTGACCGTTACACTGGCCCCAAGGCATGTCGTAACCCTCGGCCCGCTTGGCAAGTTCGCCGGCCGAAGA
>JBEENF010000345.1:0-4628 GCA_041192325.1 Verrucomicrobiota bacterium | reverse complement strand
GACCGGGCCCGCAAGCAAACGCTGGTGGACTTTGGATTTCGCCTGCCGTCGGCGTTGGATAACCGCCCCCAGAGCTTCGTCGAATTTGAGGCCGTGACGGGTCAAACGGTATATGTTTCCGCGACGCCGGCGGAATTTGAGCTAAAGAAATCGACGGTGATCGCGGAGCAATTGGTGCGGCCGACCGGCTTGCTTGACCCGGAGATCACCATTCGCTCCACCAAAGGACAGGTCGAAAATCTGATCGCCGAAGCGAAGGCGGCGGCGGCTGCCGGGGAGCGCGTGCTGGTGACTACATTGACGAAACGGCTCTCTGAGGATCTGACGAGCCATTTGCGCGAAGCGAAGGTGCGTGTCGAGTACCTGCACTCGGACATCGATGCCATCGAACGCGTCGAAATCCTGCGCAATCTTCGCCTCGGGAACTTCGACGTGCTGGTCGGCATTAATCTCCTGCGCGAAGGATTAGACCTGCCGGAAGTCGCGCTCGTCGCGATTCTTGATGCCGACAAGGAGGGTTTCCTCCGCAGCGAGACGAGTTTGATCCAGACCGCGGGGCGGGCGGCGCGTCACGAAAAAGGCCGCGTGATTTTCTATGCTGATCAGATTACGGAATCGATCAAACGCACGCAGGCGGCGGTGACTTATCGTCGGCAGAAGCAGCTCGAGTACAACCAGGCGCACGGCATCACCCCGCGCAGCGTCAAACGCTCCGCGCAGGCCAGTTTGCATGTTTATGACGGTTCGGGCGATCGTGACACCGAAGCTGTGGTGGCGGAAAACACCGACGACGTGGCCGCGGTGATTGCGGAACTCGAAGAGGAAATGCAGGACGCGGCTGGCCGACTGGAATTCGAGCGCGCGGCCGTCGTGCGGGATCAAATCAACGCGCTGAAGAGCGGCGATTACCGTAAACCAGCAGCGTTGGGGCGGAAGGAATATCCGCGTCTGCGCAAGCCCGCGGGAACTCGCGGAAAAGCGCCGCGGAAGTAGCGGCAGCCCCCAGTGAGGTGTTACGGCGGCGGAATTTGCTTTTCCGGTTTTAGGACGCCGATGCAGGGCAGATTTCGATAGCGCTCGGCGAAATCCAGCCCGTAACCGACAACGAAGCGGTCGGGTATTTCAAAACCCACGAAGTCCGCCTCAAAATCCACTTCGCGACGGCCTTTTTTGTCGAGCAGCACGCATGAGTGAAGGCTCGCCGGCTTCAAATCGCGAATCAGCTTGCTCACCAACTTGAGCGTTTTGCCGGTGTCGAGAATATCGTCGATCAGGAGCACGCGGCGCCGCGCTATATCCAGTGTAAGGCTGTGAATGACCTGCGGGGCGCCCACGGATTTGGTTTTGCCGCCATAGCTGGACACGCGGATGCAATCCAGCCGCACCGGATTGTCGATTTCGCGCATCAGGTCGACGGTAAACATCACAGCGCCGTTGATCAAAGATACGATGGTAAATTCCCCGTCGCCGAAAGTGCCCTTGATCTCGCCGGCCAGTGATTTGACCCGCCGTTTGATTTGCAGGTCGGTGAACAGAATTTCGGAAAGATCCGGATGGATTGCGATCGGCTTGGTCGGCGAAGTCACGGAAGGTTTTTGCGGCGCAAAGAATCCAAAGTCACCCCAATTACCGCCCGGCTCAGCGGGGGTGGCCGGTCAGATCTTGGCAGCGGGTGGTTCAGGAGCCGGAATGCTTTTGACTAACCCAACATGGAATCGTTGCTTCGCTGCGTTTTTGCGCGGCAAGAACGTCATGATTTCCATTCGCATCCAGCAACTCACCAAACGCTTTGGAACGGTTACGGCGTTGCAGCGCCTGGATCTTTCGATCGAGCCTGGTGAGTTATTTTTCCTGCTCGGACCCAGCGGCTGCGGAAAGACAACGTTGTTGCGAAGCATGGCAGGATTTTATCTGCCAGACGAAGGGAAGATCTGGTTTGGCAACGAAGACGTGACCAGCCTCGCGCCGCATAAGCGGAACACGGGGATGATGTTTCAAAGCTATGCCCTCTGGCCGCACATGACGGTGGCGGAGAATGTCGCTTTTGGCCTGGAGGAGCGAAAGGTGGCAAAGCCGGAAATCAAGCGGCGCGTGGGAGAAGCCCTCGAATCTGTCCGGATGCAAGCGTATGCGGACCGCCGGCCCAATCAGTTGTCCGGTGGACAGCAGCAACGGGTGGCGCTGGCCCGCGCACTCGTGATCCGTCCCCGCTGTCTTTTGTTGGACGAGCCGTTATCGAATCTCGATGCGCGTCTGCGTCTGGAGATGCGCGCGGAAATCCGCCGCGTGTGCAAGGAGTTCAAGCTTACGACCGTCTATGTGACTCACGACCAGAAGGAAGCCCTTTCGATTTCGGATCGAATGGCGATTCTTGACCAAGGTCGGATACTCCAGGTTGGGACGCCTCAGGAGGTCTATCGCCGACCCCACTGCAAAACGGTGGCCAATTTTATTGGTGAGACTGATTTCATTCCGGCGACCGTGGCGCAGGTTGAGCCGGGGCGCGTCGTCGTCGATACGACGCTGGGGCGTTTTGAGGGTGTATTGGGCGATCCGTCGGCGAGGCCTGCGGTAGGCGCCATTGTCACGCTTTCGGTGCGACCGGAATGCTGGACGCTCAGCCGCGAGGCCCCGGCCGCCAATGCGGTGAAGGGGCGGATCGGCGACGCAATTTATCTCGGGGAGATCGCGCAATATGAACTGGTGGCAGGCGATCAACGGCTGAAAATCCTCGAGCTCAATCCCCGCTTTCTGGATCAATCTTCCCGCGGCGAGGTGTTTGCCCACGCTGCACCCGGCGACATGGTGGTGCTTTGTGAGTAGGGCAGGCGGAAACGCGAGAGCCAGATGATCAAGCGGCTTCTGATTATTGGCGCGCTGGTGCTCATTGTCGCGGCGCCGTTCTGGCTGCGACCGCCGCGGATCGCGGCCGGTCAGGCCGAAGAAACGCTCGTGATCATCACGCCGCACAACGAAGCAATTCGTTCCGAATTTAGCCGGGGATTTGCGGAATGGTATCGGACCCGCACGGGCCGGTCGATCGTCATCGACTGGAGGGTCATCGGTGGCACGAGCGACATCGCGCGATACTTGGAAAGTGAATACGTGGCGGCGTTCGAAAATTATTGGCGCCGCAAATTGCGCCGCCCCTGGAGCGCCGAGGTGCAGGCGGGTTTTCAGAATGCGCGCCTGCCGCAGGATGCCCCGGCTTTGGTGCAGGAAGCGCGCGCGGTGTTTCTCGGCTCGGAAGTGAGCTGTGGCATCGATGTGTTTTTTGGCGGCGGCACCTACGATTTCGAAAAACAGGCCGCCGCGGGACGACTCGTGGATTCAGGGCTGCGGCAGACCCACGCGGACTGGTTCTCCGACGCGGCAATTCCCCGGCGTTTTGGAGGGGAGGACTACTGGCATTCCGGGGGTCTTTGGTTCGGCTCCGTGCTGAGTTCGTATGGGATTATTTTCAACCGGGATGCATTGCGAAGGATGGGATTGAAGCAAGAGCCGGCGCAGTGGGCGGACCTGGCAACGCCTGCGCTGGTCGGGGAAGTCGGCCTGGCGGATCCCACCAAGAGCGGTTCCGTCGCGAAGGCGTTCGAAAATATCATCCAGCAGCAAATGCAGCGGCGGTTGCTCGCTAGCGCGGAGCCGGGAGTGGCGGAACGCGAGGCTGGCGCGATCCATCAAGGCTGGATCGATGGCTTGCGCTTGATCCAGCTCATCGGGGCCAATGCGCGATACTTCACGGACAGCTCGCAAAAGCCGCCCATCGACGTCGCGGCGGGAAACTGCGCTGCCGGGTTATGCATTGATTTCTACGGCCGCCAGCAACAGGAGGCTGTCCGGCGCCGCGATCAGTCCGATCGAATTGGCTACATTTCCCCGGCCGGCGGCTCCGTAAGCTCGGTCGATCCGATCGGCCTGCTCCGCGGGGCCGCGAATCGCGCAGCAGCGGTGGCTTTCATGGAATACGTGCTGTCGATGGAGGGGCAAAAGCTGTGGAATTTCCGACCGGGAACTCCCGGCGGCCCGCAACGATTTGCGCTGCGCCGGATGCCGGTGCGACGCGATTTTTACGCTCGGGACGATTGGAAAGCCTGGCGCAGCGACGCCGATGAGTCTCCTTTCGAGCAACGTGAACCGCTTGTTTATCGAGCAGCTTGGACGAGCGGTCTCTTCCGGGAAATGGCTTTTGTGATTCGTGTCATGTGCCAGGATACCCATTCTGATCTGACCTCGGCCTGGCGGGCCATCATTGCCGCAGAGGAACCTGTCAAATCGCGTGCGCTGGCGGCCCTGCAGGATTTGTCCGCGGTCGATTACGAACGCGCGGGTTCGGAAATCCGGCGCGCGCTCACTTCAAAAAACAAAGTGGACGAAGTCCGGCTGGCCAAAAAATTGGCCGACCAGTTTCGGGCCAACTACGCCCGCGCGGCCGCAATTGCGCGGGGGGAGTAGGGCAGCCCGTCGGCTGGCGGCAAAAGTGCCAATCAATCACCGCGCACGCCCCATAATCCGGCGGAAGCTACAGGTTAGCGAAGGTTGCGGCGAAGGCGCGGCGGTCAGTCGCGCGAAAGAAGGAGGTGCCCGCGACAAAAACGTCGGCCCCCCGCGGCGCGGCATTCGGCGGC